>JAUVNM010000240.1 GCA_030599705.1 Gammaproteobacteria bacterium | reverse complement strand
GTTTCCATAGGTGCGCCCCGGCCTGCTCCAACCAGCGCAGCGCCGGCCACCACCCGGCCAGGTAAATGCCAAGCAACAGCATGAACACACCGCTGAAGACCCGGGCGACGGGAAACCCGGCCACCGGATCCAGCGCGCTGACCTGCTGCCCCAGCAGACCCAGCAGGACACCGGCGAGGGTGTAACTGGCAATGCGGCCCGTGTTATAGGCCAGCAGCGCCGCCAGGAAGCGCCCGCGGGATGCGCGGACCCCGGCATCGAGACTGCCGGTGAGTGCCGCGACAATACCACCGCACATGCCAATGCAGTGCACACCGCCGAGCAGTCCCACGATGAACGCGGCGGGCAGGGTCAGCGCGACTTCCATGTTACTGGTTGATGCGGGCGAGCGGCCGCAGGACGGCCGGTGACTCCAGCGGTACCCGGATGCGCCCGGTCAGACGCCAGTCATCGGCTTCCAGCTGCAGGTACCAGTCGCCGCGCCGCAGGTCATCGAAATGCCCGCTGTAGCCGTTATTCCCGGTCCCGGTGAGCCGGACCTGCTGGTCGTGTCCCTGGGTTGTTGGATGCAGGAAGGCCAGCATCAGCGTCTCCGGCACCACTGCGTCACGTGCTGCCAGTTGCACGGTAACCCGGTTATTCGCGGCATCGAGTGCAATGCGCGCCTCCAGCCCGTGTTCCGCAGCCGCCCGGTCACGCGCCAGCACCCGGTTGATGGTCTTGCCATGCCGGTAATAATCATCCACCACCAGCCCGTCGCTGGTCGTTACCGCCAGGTAAATGGTAACAATGCCGCCAATGACGGCAGCTAACGGAAAGGCGATCATCAGCCAGACCCAGGGATGGCGGTACCAGGGATGTTGATCAGTATTGGGGTTCATATTCAGCAGCAGACATCCTGCACCGCAGCTACCTTATCAACTCGGCCCCAGGAAACGCGCATCCTGCTGCACCTGCAGTGCACTGTCATCCGTCGCTTCAAGATTGAAGATCACCGTGCTGCTACGTGCCTCAAGGCTGGATTCATCGGCACGCAGGCGCGCCGGAAAATCCATGACATCACCGGCAGGCACGCGGATCGTTGCTACATCCATGTGCAGCTCGACTCCCGGTATACCCTGCACACCGAGCTTATAGGTATGTGCACTGTCATCCATGTTGAGAATCTTCAGTATATAGACATTCTCGATCAGCCCTTCATCGGTTTCCCGGTACAGGCTGTTACGGTCCCGGATGACATCGAGTCCCAGCGCGATACGCGTCGCGACGGAGTACACGAAGGTAGACATGATCGTCAGCAGGATTATGGTATAGATCACCATACGCGGTCGAATAATCTGTGTGTTCTTGCCTTCCATGGAATTTTCGGTGGTGTACTTGATCAGCCCTTTCTCATAACCCATCTTGTCCATGACATGGTCACAGGCGTCGATGCAGGCCGAGCAGGCAATACATTCATACTGCAGGCCATCGCGGATATCGATCCCGGTCGGACACACCTGCACGCACATGGTGCAGTCGATACAGTCACCCAGTCCGAGTACCGCCGCGTCCGCACTGCGCTTGCGCGAGCCGCGCGGTTCGCCGCGTGCCGGCAGGTAGGAGATGATCAGGGTATTCATGTCGAACATGGCGCTCTGAAACCGTGCGTAGGGACACATGTACTTGCATACCTGTTCGCGCATCCAGCCGGCATTGCCATAGGTGGCAAGCCCGTAGAAAATGATCCAGAACGTCTCCCATGGTCCGAGCTCGAACGCCAACATGCGCTGCCCGAGGTCGAGTATCGGCGAAAAATAGCCCACGAAGGTAAGCCCGGTCCAGGCAGAGAAGCTCAACCACAGGAAATGCTTGGTCACCTTGATACGCAGCTTGCGGGCATTCATCGGGCTCGCATCGAGCTTCTGCTGCTGCATGCGGTTGCCCTCGACCTTGCGTTCGATCCACAGGAAGGCCTCGGTCCAGACGGTCTGCGGACAGGCATAGCCGCACCAGACACGCCCGACCAGGGCGGTGACGAAGAACAGTGTGAGTCCGGCGATGATCAGCAGTGCGGCAAGATAAATGAAGTCCTGCGGCCACAAAGTGATAAAGAAGATATGGAACTTGCGCGCCGGCAGGTCGAACAACACCGCCTGGTGGCCGTCCCATTGCAGCCAGGGCAAAAGATAGTATATTCCCAGCAGCCCGAAGACCCCGAGCACCCGCAGGCTGGCGTACAGGCCGTGCACCTCGCGCGGGTAGATCTTTTCCTGCTTGGCGTAGAGGGATTGTTCGACCTGCTCGTCAGACGGGCGGGCCTTGGCCGGCCCGTCAGCACCCGGGGCATTCCTATTTGTCACGGGAGTCCGGGTTTTTCCGCATGCAGTTGGTGATCGCGAAATACAGGGTGCCGATCCCCGAGGCCGCTGCGATCAGCCAGAACAGCAGAAAGCCGACGCTATAGATACCAAGCCGGCTGATCTCCAGATCGGCCCCGAAAGGAAACAGGTCATCCGGATCAAACGCGGAAAAGAACAGTCCGGATGCAATGACCGCTGTCAGGAATGACGGCCACAGTATCACGATGCATTTCTGGATCCCTGGTATTGGTTTGTCAGCCATGGCAAACCCTACTCGGTGGTAATGGCCCGGTTTGTAACAGGCCGAATAAATTCGGCCCTACAAAAAACGGTGTTGTAGGGCGGAATTTATTCCGCCAGACAGATTTGACGCCAAACTGAGCCACTACCTACTCGGATTCACTTTCCTGCCCGGTTGACAGGCTGTAAACGTAGGCCGCCAGCAGGTGCACCTTGTCCTCACCGAGAAATTCGCGGTGTGGCGGCATGACCCCGTTGCGGCCGCTGGCGATGCTCTCCATCACGCGTTTTTCCGAACCACCGTACAACCAGATATTGTCGGTCAGGTTGGGTGCCCCCAGTGCCTGGTTGCCGGTCCCTTCGGCACCGTGACAGGCCACGCACAGCGCCTGGAATTTTTCCTGCCCGCGGTCAGCTGCTGCCTGATCGACCTTGCGGCCGCCCAGGCTGAACACGTATTCGGTCACGTCCGCCACCCCGGCCGCGCCGCCCAGCGCCTGTTCCCAGGCCGGCATCACACCGGTACGCCCGTCGAGGATGGTCTGCTCGATGACCACCGGGTCGCCACCGTACAGCCAGTCGTTGTTACGCAGGTTCGGAAAACCACGGGCACCGCGCGCGTCCGAGCCGTGGCAGGTCGCGCAGTAATTGACGAACAGCCGCTCACCCATGTGACGGGCAACGGCGTCATCGGCCACGGCCACAATGTCCATGGCGGCATACTTGGAAAACAGCGGCCCGTACTTTGCGTCGGCGATGTCCAGCTCCTGCTGGTATCGCCCGGCGGATGTCCAGCCCAGCATGCCGGCAAAGGTGCCCAGTCCAGGATACAGCACCAGGTACCCGATGCTGAAGAACAACGTGAGATAAAACATGTTCAGCCACCAGCGCGGCAACGGGTTGTTCAACTCGACCAGGTCCTCGTCCCAGACGTGCCCCATCTCCTTGCCCTGCTCCTCCGGCTTGATGGCCTTTGACAGCCAGCGAATCAGGAGAAAGCAGGCAATAATACCGGCAACGGTCGGGACAATGATGTACCAGTTCCAGAAGCCGCTGGTGAAATCAGCCATGGGATTTCTCCTTGGAAATATTTTCTGTTGTCACCGGCCGGTTCTCGTTGAACGGGATGTTGGCGGCCTCGTTAAAATCCTGCTTGCGCTTTCCACTCCAGGCCCACAGGACGATAC
>JAUVNM010000158.1 GCA_030599705.1 Gammaproteobacteria bacterium | reverse complement strand
TTGACCGTCAGCCCGCGCTCGGCCGCTTTTTTCGCGACCAGGCCAGCCCCGACCATCACCGACGGATTGGACGTATTGGTACACGATGTGATCGCCGCAATCACCACGGCGCCGTCATCCAGCTCGACCGGTTCGCCATCGAGTTCGAGCCTAACCGGTTTACTGACGAGATTGCGTTCCTGTCGGAGTGCCGCCAGAGATTCGGCAAACTTCTCCTTGACGTTTTTCAGCAGCACCCGGTCCTGCGGTCGCTTCGGTCCCGCCAGACTCGGTTCAACCGTGCCGAGGTCGAGTTCCACGACGGCACTGTATTCAGCTTCCGCCGCACCGGGCTCGCGCCACAGGGTCTGCTCGCGCGCATAGGCCTCGACCAGTGCAATCCGTTCCGCGCTGCGTCCGCTGAGCCGCAGGTATTCGAGCGTTTCATTGTCCACCGGGAAAAACCCGCAGGTCGCACCGTATTCCGGCGCCATATTGGCGATGGTAGCCCGGTCCGCCAGCGGCAGGTGATCGAGCGCGTCACCGAAGAACTCGACGAACTTGCCCACCACGCCTTCCCTGCGCAGCATCTCCACCACCACGAGTACCAGGTCGGTTGCCGTTGCTCCTTCCGGCAGGCGGCCGGACAGGCGGAAACCGACGACCTGCGGGATCAGCATGGAGATTGGCTGACCCAGCATGGCGGCCTCGGCCTCGATCCCGCCAACACCCCAGCCGAGTACGCCGAGGCCATTGATCATGGTGGTGTGGGAATCGGTCCCGACCAGGGTATCCGGGTAGGCCTGGTTGCCGGACTCGCCATCCATACCGAACACCACCCGTGCCAGGTATTCCAGGTTGACCTGGTGAACGATTCCGGTATCCGGCGGGACCACCTTGAAATTTGAAAAGGCATTCTGGCCCCATTTCAGGAAACTGTAACGCTCCTGGTTGCGCCGGTATTCCAGTTCACTATTGAGATCCATAGCATTGGCCGAGCCGAAACTGTCGACCTGGACGGAGTGATCGATCACCAGCTCGGCCGGCTGCAACGGGTTGATGCGGTCCGGGTCGCCGCCGAGTTGCTGCATTGCATCGCGCATGGCCGCGAGGTCGACCACGGCAGGCACACCGGTAAAATCCTGCATCAGCACCCGCGCGGGACGGAAGGCAATCTCGACCGCGGGCTCGGCCTGCGGGTCCCATTCGGCGAGGGCAACGATATCGTCCCGGGTCACGGTATTGTCATCTTCGTGACGCAGCAGGTTCTCCAGCAGGATCTTCAGGGATAGCGGCAGCCGCGCCATGGGGTAGTGCGCGTCCAGTGCGCGCAGGCTGAATATTTCGTAATCCCGATCACCAACGGTCAGCGTCCGGTGCGTGGCAAAACTGTCCTTCATAACGTCTCCTGCAAACTCGATCTGGTCAGGGGAAATGTGGATTACAGACTGGAATTACCAAGGAACTCATGATTAATTACTTCCCCGTCATTCCGGGCGGAGCGTAGCGGAGACCCGGAATCCAGGGTCTAGGATTCAATCACTTACTGGATTCCGGCATTCGCCGGAATGACGAAGAATGACGCATCAGAGCTTCCTTAGTAACTGTTCCAGCAAGGCCGCGATTATACACGGATGGCGCGTCACCCGCTCCGGCGGGCTTCATCCAGCAATTCACGGATCGTTCCGAGCAACCGCCGGCGCTGCAATAGCAGGGTCAGGCGACCACCGCCACACTGCCGCCAGAGTACCGCCGATCGAATCGCGGCAAGCAGCAGGGTGCGAATCTGGTGCTGAACGTCCGGGTTACCGAGTATCGCCTGTTCACCGTTCACGATAATGCGCGGTCGCAATGTACTGATGGTCTGCTTGTAGCAGTCGGCCAGACTTGCAATGACGTTTGCGTGTGTCAGCCCGAAAAATTCCGCCTGTTCTCGCGCCTTGTCTATGCCGTTGCTGATTATATCCAGTAGTGCACGGTTTTTGTTCAGCTTGCGCTCCAGGTAAAGTATCGTCACCGCGTACCGGGTCAGCTCCATGTCACGGTCTGCTTTCTCCGTACCCAGTTGCCTGGCCGCGGCTTCCAGTCCGGTCGTCAGGCCGGACAAATCACCGAATACCGCATCCACCGACTCCGGATCAGTATTTAATATCCCGTTTATACAGGCCGTGAATGCCGTCTCGTCACGATACTGACCGCTGGCGGTCAGTTGCACCAGCCTGACTGCCTGGAAAACACCGGCGAGTGCAATCGCGAGGTGGCGGGTATCCGCTTTCAGCTTGACCACTCGATGACTCCTCCACCAAGGCATTCCTCGCCGGCATAAAACACCACGGACTGTCCCGGCGTGACGGCGCGTTGTGGCTGCCGGAAATCTACAAGATATTCGCCACTGTGACCGGCAGATACCGAACAGGGCTGGTCATGCTGTTGATGGCGGATGCGTGCCGTACAGGATAACGGCAGGGAAGGGCGGCTGCCGGAAATCCAGTGCAACTGGCCGGCAGCCAGCTGTCGGCTGAACAGGGCCGGGTGGTCCACACCCTGCACCACCCGCAACACGTTGGTTTCCGGCTCCTTGCGCGCCACGTACCAGGGTTCACTAGCGGTGTCTTTTTGACCGCCAATCCCCAGCCCCTGGCGCTGGCCCAGCGTATAGAACACCACGCCCTGGTGGGTACCGATCACCGCATCGTCCAGCGTACGTATCTCGCCAGGCTGCCCTGGCAGGTAGTGTGCAAGAAAATCGCTGAACTTGCGCTCACCGATAAAACAGATACCGGTGCTGTCTTTTTTGGCATGGTTCGGGAAACCGTTCTCTGCTGCTATTTCGCGGACATGCTGCTTGTCCAGGTGCCCGATCGGGAACAGCGCCCTGGCCAGCTGCGACTGGTCCAGGGTGTGCAGGAAATAGGTCTGGTCCTTGCCCCTGTCGGCAGCCCTGAGCAGTCTGACCCGGGCGTTTTTTCCAAGCTGCGCATAGTGTCCCGTTGCGATCGCTGCCGCACCCAGGTCAAGGCCATAGTCGTGGAAGGCACGAAACTTGATTTCCCGGTTGCAGACAATGTCCGGGTTCGGGGTGCGCCCGGCACGGTACTCATCGAGAAACTGCATGAATACCCGGTCCCAGTATTCCGAAGAAAAACTGACCGTCTTCAGTTCGATATCAAGGATGTCGCATACACTGCGGGCATCTTCCAGGTCGGCCGCGGCCGGACAGTAGCCCGCGTCATCCTCCTCATCCCAGTTCTTCATGAAGACCGCGGTTACCCGATGACCGGCCTGCTTGAGGAGGAGGGCGGCAACCGCCGAATCGACTCCACCCGACAGCCCGACGACAATATGTTTCATTCGCTGCCGGTCTTCTGTACGCAGGTACCCGGTTTACTCAACACCGGGCCTGCCGCCGGCTTTCCAGAATTCAAGCCTTTCTACATAGGGCGGCTGGCCGTTGTCATGAAACCACGAATCCACGGCATAGCGCTGCCCCGTCCCGTTATCCCGAATCACTGCAGTGGTATGCGGCATACCGACAAACAGGCCGAACCGGGTGGAGCGGCTGGCCACCGTGTGATGCGTCAACAGCCCGTCTCGTTCCAGCATCAGTAAATAGGTGTTGGTGTTGGTGGATTCATCGATACAGTCCATTTGTAACGGTTTGCCGAACCCCCGCAGGTTACCGCCGCTGTCGATGCTGGTCCCCGTATGCTGGCCGACAATCTCCTCCATGGTTGCTATGGCCACCGCGATTGCATGACGCTCAACAGCCGCAGACAGCTGTGGCGACCTCAGTGCGGCAGCCGCCGTACGCCATTCTTCCGGTGACAGGGTATCGGTAACAATGGTGTTACAACTATGATCGTAACAAACGGAAAACAGTTCCGGGCGCGGTGCCGGGATCACTGTCTCGGTGGAGAAAAAATCCGCGGCCGTGATCACGGGCCATAACAGCAAGACAACCGGTATGTATTTATTCATAATTCATTAAATTTCAGAAGGTAATAACCGTTTTCTACAAATCACGTGGCTTATCTGTGCCCTATCATACTGAATCCGGGCGGCTGGTCCGAGGGGCAGATGGCTGGCCAGGGGTTTCGCGCCTGTTGGAATATTGACACTCGCACATGCCCGTTGATTACCCTATAATTCGCCGTTCATTTTCGCACCGGGAACCTGCCCCTTTCCAGGCAGTGCCTCGATGTCCAAATGTACCGAGTTAACAAACACTAACTTTAGTTGCAGCATGTTCTAAGGAGGAGTTGGTAATGCTTTCATTGCTAAGAAAAACACTTTTAACGGGAGTTCTCTTTATCTACTCAATGGGCAGTGCGCTGGCAGAAGATATCCTTATGCCATTCGTGCTGGCCTCCACATCCGGCGGCGATGTTGCCTCCGTTTCAGCAGACGTCAAGGGCAAGCTCACCGGGGCCGGTTTCGAGGTCGTCGGCGAGTACTCTCCCTACAGCGGCGCTAACATCATCATTGTTACCAATGCGGCCATGAAGGCGCATGCCGCCAAGTCCGAGTTCGGTGCCTATGGCGCAGCGGCACGCGTTTCTGTCACCAAGAACGGTGATGACATCGAAGTCGTCTACACCAACCCGGTCTATATGGCTGCGGCCTATCGCATGGACGGCGACGGTGCCGATACCCGCAAGGCACTGGAAGGCGCCCTGGGTGCCGAGAAAGACTTTGGTTCCGAGAAGAAGTTGACGGCCAAGGACCTGCGCAAGTACCACTACACCATCATGATGGAATATTTCGACGACCCGAGCGAGCTGGCCGAGTATGACAGCCAGGCGGAAGCCGTCAAGGCCGTTGAAGATTCACTGGCCGCCGGCAAGGGCGCAACCGCCAAGGTCTACCGTATCGACATTCCCGGCAAGGACGAGACCGTTTTCGGTGTTGCACTGAAGGGTACCGATGCGGATGATTGCAGTGGTGATGCGTTCGTCATGGGCAAGATTGACAAGACCAGCCCGCGCCAAACGGCCCACCTGCCGTATGAAATCGTTGTCTCCGACGGCACGGCCTACGCCCTGTATGCGCGTTTCCGCATCGCCATCAACTGGCCGCATCTGTCGATGCTGGCAAGCGACACCGGCGCCACCTTCTTCAGCATCATGTGTTCTCCGGGTGCTATCGA
>JAUVNM010000308.1 GCA_030599705.1 Gammaproteobacteria bacterium | reverse complement strand
GGCAACGTGCTGACTTTCCAGCAACGCCCGGTTGCCGGGATCAACCCGGTGCACGTATTCTAGGTCTCCTCCGGGGAGTGTAGCGGTATTCCCGTCACGGGTTTATGGTGGTGCCGGACTTTTTCCGGTAGCAGGCATCATAAGTTCCCTCGTTTTGTTATCCTCTGTGACAATAATATTCGATGGTGACTGACTGCTGTCCAATAAAATTGAGGCCGCTCCTACAGTCAAGGTTATATCTGTGCAGGAGCGGGCCTGTCCGCGAATAACAACCCTTCCAAGGAGAAAATAATGGGTATCCGCAAAGTTTTTATACTGCTGTTCCTGTGGCTGTCTGTTGCAACTGCTTATGCCGTAACGCCAGACAACAAGCACGAGTATCGACAGTGGATTGTCGAGATGAAAGAACAGCCCCGGGGTCCCTTCTCGCGGCTGCGCTGGTACTGCAATGATGGCACGGTACTGCCGCCGAAAGCATTCGCCTGCGAACCCCACGGTGGTGGCCACCAGCATGGCGAGTGGAACCAAAAAACACGGGAACTGCGAGAGGCCGGCTACAAGATTGCCAACCTGCTGGCCGGCTATGATGCGGAAGTCGAGATTGGCAAGCCGGATTTCCCGGATACCTATAATCAAATACTCATAGAAAAATATCTCGTCACAGTAGACGATGGCTGGATTCTGCGACGAGCCCTGTTTTACCGCGGTGCCATCCAGGAACAGGATGAGCGTGACGGCGGCAGGAACCTGCTGCTGGCATTGAGTGCCCGCCCGGAATGGATCGGGTTGCGCTACCCGGCCCTGCGCATCGGTGTCCGGGTGCTGCCCCATGGCAAGGACACGGCGTCGGCACAGAAGGTGCGGCAAGTGTCCGCCTCATTGGCAGAGCAGGATCCGGGCTTCAAGGACTTGCGCGGCAAGATCCATGGCACACCCGAGGCGAGTGATGCGCAACGGGTGCGTGACTATACCGCAGGGGTAACGGATCCGGAGCTCAAGGAAAAGTATGCAGACCTTGCCGTAGAGATCGATCGTGTCTACCAGGCTGAACCGCTCCCGGAGCGATTGAACCATGCCGCCGGCGTGTTCAGCCGGGCCACCTGGTTGCAGACCACGTTGCAGGAGGCGGCCGGGGCACTCGATCGAGATCCCGCGGCGGCGGCCCAATACCAGGTAACGGCGCGGTTACTGGCCGATCTGCGTGATGCCCTGCCACGCATCCAGCAGGCGGCGGCGCGGTTGCGTGTCCTGGACCTGGGGCTTGCGGTGGAAGCGGAAAATTTTCGGGCCGCGTCACAATTGCGCGAGCAACTGCCGCAGGCCACCCGGCAACAGCGTGTGGCATGGCTGTCCGCAGCCATCGAGGCCGCCTACGGTACCGGGGTTATCAATCAACGCGGTCGCCGGGAAATGGAAGCGGCGTTGCAGCAATTGGGCGCTGACAATATCTCGCTGGCCGACTACATGCAGCAGCTGGCCTACCTGGGGCGTGTTCCCGGCTGGGGCACCCAGGGCCTGCGCTTCCAGTTTTACGAATCCATGCTGAAGCTGGCCGGGATCGAACCGCTGGCCCTGCCGTTTATCCAGGACCAGCTGCGCGGCAGCCCGCTGCTGTTTTATTCCCAGAACCTTGACGGCCTGTTACAGGATGCCAACCGCCTGGCGGGCGTGCAGCACAAACTGTTCGGCAAGGAAATCGGCGTCGGGTTTCGTGCCCTGAACCCGGGGCTGGCCCGCGGCACACTGCATGCCAGTCCGGACCTGGACAAGCTGGACGATTTTGAGCCGCACGGCATCTACCTGTTGCCGGAAACCATTTCCGATCTGCCGCCCATCGCCGGCATTATGACCGCGGGCGAAGGCAATCCGCTGTCACATGTGCAACTGCTGGCGCGTAACCTGGGTATCCCCAACGTCGGCGTGGACGAAAGCCTGCTGGAGACGATCCGGACCCATGACCGCGAGCCGGTGGTGCTGGCCGTCAGTCCGGCCGGCCTGGTGGAACTGGCACGGGATGGCGACCGGTGGGATGCGGTCTTTGGACAGGATGCGGTTAATACCGGCGCCGTCATCCGGCCCGACCTGGAAAAGCTGGACCTGTCGGTCCGGGAATTCATTGTCCTGGATGATTTGCGTGCCGGCGATTCCGGCCGCACGGTCGGGCCCAAGGCCGCCAAGCTGGGGGAACTGCGGCACCACTACCCCGATGCCGTGGCGCCCGGACTCGCCATTCCCTTCGGGGCCTTCCGCGAAACGGTACTGGACCAGCCTTACAAGGATTCCGGCAAGACGGTATTCGAGTGGATGGTGGATCAGTATGCCCACATAAATACCCTGCCAGCGGATTCCCCGGAGCGGCGGGAATTCACCGACCGGTTTCGCGCCGAACTCTATGAGCTGATTATCAATACGAAACTGGATGCCGCCTTTCGCGAGCAGTTGCGTACTGCCCTGGTTGCGGCCTTTGGCCCCGGCGAGACCTGGGGCGTCTTTGTGCGCTCGGATACCAATGTGGAGGACCTGCCCGGGTTCACCGGTGCCGGCCTGAACCTGACCGTGCCGAATGTGGTCGGCTTTGACAATCTCGTGGAGTCCATTCCGCGCGTCTGGGCGTCGCCCTTTACCGCACGCGCCTTCGCCTGGCGCCAGTCGCACATGGACCAGCCCGAACACGTCTACCCTGCCGTGTTGTTGTTGCAGTCCGTACCGAATGACAAATCAGGTGTCATGGTGACCCGGGACATCGATACCGGTGACCGCGCAATACTCTCGGTTGCTGTCAATGAGGGTGTGGGTGGCGCGGTGGATGGACAATCGGCGGAATCCCTGCGCATCGACACCCGTGACGGGTCGGTACGGGTGCTTGCCATGGCCACCGCCCCCTGGCGCCGTAACCCGGCATCCGGCGGCGGCGTGAACAAGCTTCCGGCCAGTGGCAGCGAGACGGTGCTGCAACCGGACGAAATAAAACAATTGATTGCCTTTGCCAGGGCCTTGCCGGACAGCTTTCCTCCCATCACCGATGACG
>JAUVNM010000002.1 GCA_030599705.1 Gammaproteobacteria bacterium | reverse complement strand
GCCCTCCAGTTCAGTGCGCATGCGCGGCGAAAGCCTGTCCAGCAGGCCGGGGACTTGCACAGGCAAATGATTGGTGAGCAAGTCATAGAAGGCCTGCGCATCGGGCGCCAGGTGTGCGGGTACCGGTTCATCCTCGTCAATACGGTCACCGCTGATATACGCCGCATAGCCCTGAAAGAACCCGCGATCCGCCGGACGTTCCAGCAGACCCAGATTCGAACGAATGAAGGCCGCCTTGCTGTACGGGTGGGGTGACAGGCGGCCCGGTGCCGACGCTGGCGTGCCAGTAGGTCCAGTGACACGGTAATAGCCGGTAGTGAGGTAGGTAACCACATGCTCCAGCGAATAATATCCACCCACCGCCAGCACGAAGTGGACCCGGTCGCGGATATCGGGCTGCAGCGCGGCCAGCAGTACCGGACCGGCGCCATAGCTGAAGCCGGCGATGCCGATATGTCCCGGTGGCGCAAGCGCCGGGCGGGACGCCAGCCATGCGAAGGTATCCGCCACCTCACGCACATCACTTGACCGCATCCGGTAACGGCGCACCCCGGGCATGTCCGGTACCAGCACCGTGAAGTCCAGGCGCGCGAGGGTATTGGCAATGGTGACCACACGGCTATCCCGCCTGCCTCGGGCCGCCACGCCGGGTACCAGGACAATGCCGGCACGTGCGCCCTGCGCTGGCCGGTAGAGATCAGCCGCGCGCTCCTCACCCCCTGTCATAAAGCGGATCGATTCGCGCGCCGGCTGTGGTACCTGCGCCGCGAGGCGGCTGGTTCCCAACCCGGAGGCCAGGTCCTCCAGTGCCAGCCCTGCCTCGCTATCGCCGAAATCCGGGGTGGTGCAAGCCGATAGTGCGGCGCACAGGACCAGCCGGGCGAGCAGGTATCTCGAGGTAGCGGAAGGATTCAATAGTGGCGGATTATTCAGGCGACAGGATTATATTGAACTCAACCTGGTCGACGGGCCCCTCTCCAGCCCACTGTGTGGTCAGTGGACGATAGCCTTCCGCGGTAATGGTAAAGTGGATATGTGGCGTGCTCAGTGCCGGCCACTCGGTCTCAAAGCGATAACTGCCGTCCACACCGCTGACCAGCGAGGCGCGCAAGTGGTCTACATACCTTCCCTTTTCACCCGCCTGCCAGTGGGCAATTCGTGCACCCGGGACGGGGAGGCAGTCCGGCGCAGCCAGCACCCGACCGTGCACCACCAGCCCCTTGCCGATATCCACCTGCTCCTGGGCGACCGGCTTGAAGTGGGTTCCCTCGAACATTGCCGGTGTAGGAACACACTCGTCCGCACTCACTGCCGCTGACATGAGCACCGCCGCGAGCAGACCTGTTCCCAACACTGCGTTTCGAGGTGACATAGATACATTGTAGTCCACCATTTACATCTCACGGTTATATCTCCACGGATACACCAACATGGATATCCAGCAATGTATCCGCTCGCCCCCTGTTCACCGCGATCTCCACGAGGCCATTCGAGTTTGCGTACCAGAACACCTGCCCCTCAGCCACGTCGGAAAATGTCTGTGCCGCCTCCAGGGAGTGGCCATTCACGGTCAGTACAGCTGTCTCTGCAACGGTTGCCGCGCGCAGCCCGGTGATGGCATTCCCGTAGCGGTCGATGTAGACCACGCGAGCGAGATCATCCGGCCATTCGGAACGCGCATTGACTGCGCAGGGTTCACAGCCCTCGGGCAGCCGGCCGTTGCGCGCGAGGAAGGCCGCGGCCGGTGCAAACACGTCGCGCCCGTGGAAGCTGGGCGAGGCATCGGCGACCTCCGGCAGACGGTATGCATGCACGGATTGTGCGCGCCGGGTCACCAGGGCAAACAGTCCTTCGTCCGGACCGACATACCAGCGGCCAGCGGCCTGCACCACGACACCCTTGCGATCACTGCCGACACCGGGGTCGACCACGCCGGTAAACACGCTACCCGACGGAAACCCGGCCGCGTAGGCCGGCAGCAGGTACGCCGCGCCCTGGATATCAAACGGGGTCAGATCGGAGAACAGGTTGATGACCGGGATACCCGGCGCCTGCTGCTGCAATACGGCCTCGACCTGGCCGAGGTAAGGGCCATCCCGTCCGAAATCCGTAAACAGGACAATCACGGGGTGTTTACCTCCGCGTATACAGCGCGCGTGATCCACGGCGGGCAGACGGCGAGACCAGTTCCGGCAACCACCCGCCAGTGGCCTGCAGCGGCACGGGGTTGCCCGCCTTGCTGACCCACAGGGCGATGCCATAGCGGCCGGCCGGCTGTGCCGCTTCCGGTACCGGGACTGACCAGTGGCCATCCACCGAATGATGCGCGGTATGTGCGAGTGACACGAATTCCTGCGGCAGGGTCCGGTTGCGATTCTCGCCGCGTTCGACCTGCGTCGCAATATCGAAGCCGAGCACGACCACATGCAGCTCCATCCCGCTACCGTCTGCCGGGAAGCTGGTCTGAATTTGGCCGTTTTCAATGCGCGCAGCAAGTACCCCCGGCTCGCGCCCGCTGGACCGCGGGCTGAAACGGTAGATCCAGCCCCGCCATTCGCGCCCGTTCACGAACATACCCGGAGTGTAGACCGTGCGCGTGCGTTTGTGTTGCGCATAACTGCGCTGGCGCTCCGAGTTCTCCGGAATGGCAAACGGATCTTCCCAGCCAAGATAGTCCCAGTAGTCCACGTGCAGGGCCACCGGGACAATGTGCGTCCACAGCCCGTCGGCATCGGTCAACTCGTTCAGCCAGCGCTCGGCAGGCGGGCAACTGCTGCAGCCCTGGGAGGTGTAGAGTTCGAGTAATGTGACCTGCGACTTGCCGCTGTTGAGGACCAGGGGGTCTGCCTTGACCATACTGCACGCCAGCAAGCTGGCTCCTGCAACTATATGGAGAAACCTCACGCACGGGCCAGCTTGCTGGCGAATACAGTGCAAAACAGTCGCTCGATTATTCATGGTGCGGGTCATTGTTCGCGGGTATGCAGGCTGTGACAACCCGGCGGCCTGATGGTTCATGCGCCCCGGCCATCCCGTATTTCCGGGAGATAATCCGGGCCAGTGCGGGTAACCAGACGCTTGCTGCTGGCTGCCCGAATATACAGATGTTATGTTCAGGCCATGACTTTACAGGTATTCGTACAGTGGACATGACTAAAGAGGTTTTTCCCCGGGTTGCCCGCATTGGGGCTGATCCTGACGACGACGATGACATCCGCCTGAAAAAATCGTTGCTGGTGCTCTGTGCCTTTCTGTTTGTATTGGCCGGGGCAGCCTGGGGTCTGATGTATATCCTCTATGGAGAGCCGCTGGCTGGAATGATTCCGCTTTCCTACGCCTTCATATCACTGCTTAGTATTTTCCACTTTGGACTGACCCGCCGGTTTCATTTCTTTCGTTTCAGCCAGCTCCTGCTGATCCTGCTGCTTCCCTTCTTTCTGATGATGGCGCTGGGTGGATTTGTCAACGGTAGCGCGGTCATTTTATGGGCGCTGATCTGTCCGCTGGGTGCATTGCTCTTCGATGAGCCGGCTCATGCCCCACGCTGGTTTCTGGCCTTTGCAAGTCTCGTTGTTCTCAGCGGTTTTTTACAACCCCACGTGGACTTTGCCAACAATTTATCTCCCGCTCTGGTGCTTTTCTTTTTTGTCATCAATCTCATCGGAGTTAGCTCGATTGTATTCCTGATGGTTTTTTATTTCGTTGGTCAGAAAAACAGGTTTCAGGAGAAATCCGAGGCACTGTTATTGAATATTCTGCCCAAAGAGATAGTGGACATACTGAAAAACGAGCCACGCACCATCGCCGATCATTATGATGGCGCAAGCATCCTGTTTGCCGACCTGGTTAACTTTACTCCCCTGTCAGAGACGATGACACCGACAGAGCTGGTGGAACTTCTCAACGAGGTATTTTCATATTTTGATTCGCTGACCGAGAAATACGGCCTGGAGAAGATAAAAACCATCGGCGACTGTTACATGGTGGCTTCCGGGGTACCAAAACCGCGCGCCGACCACGCACAGGCACTAATTCGCATGGCTCTGGAGATGCGTGAATATGTCAACCGGAATGAATTTCAGGGTCGTAAACTGGCGTTTCGCATCGGCATCAACTCCGGCCCGGTAGTGGCTGGCGTAATTGGCCGCAAGAAGTTTATTTACGATTTATGGGGTGATGCAGTCAATACCGCCAGCCGCATGGAGTCCCACGGACAGGAGGGGATCATCCAGATTACCCGTGATACCTATGATTTGATCAGGAATGACTTTGTATGCGAACCGCACGGGACTGTGAACGTGAAAGGTAAAGGTGCGATGGAAATATGGTTTGTAACCCGACCGAGGGTAATCCCGGTTTGATATAGTTGTTGGTTACTCTGTAGGGCCGAATTCATTCGGCCAATCGCTGCTGGTCGAATGAATTCGACCCTACGGTTCAGCCTGGTCAGAGATCCGCTTCCCCGGCTTCCGGTTGTGGCCGGTCAACCAGTTCGACATACGCCATCGGGGCATTGTCACCGGCGCGAAAGCCGGTCTTGAGAATCCGCAGGTAACCGCCCGGGCGGTCCTTGTAGCGAGGACCCAGTTCGTTAAACAGCTTGGTGACGGTATCGCGGTCGCGCAGGCGTGCAAAGGCCAGCCGGCGCTTGTGCACGGAATCGTTCCTGGCCATGGTGATCAGCGGCTCGGCCACGCGCCGCAGTTCCTTGGCCTTCGGCAGGGTGGTCTTGATCACTTCATGCTGCAACAGCGATACGGTCATGTTCTGGAACATGGCCTTGCGATGGGTACTGTTACGGTTCAGGTGCCGTCCGGACTTGCGATGACGCATGGTTCTGAATTCCTGTTAGGTGCCTGTGGCACTCATGACTTCGTTTTCTTTCAGACCGGGTGGCGGCCAGTTTTCCAGGCGCATACCCAGTGAAAGTCCCTTGGTGGCAAGCACGTCCTTGATCTCGGTCAGTGACTTCTTGCCCAGATTCGGTGTCTTCAGCAGCTCGACTTCAGTCCGCTGGATCAGATCACCGATGTAATAAATGCTCTCGGCCTTGAGACAGTTGGCGGAACGCACGGTCAGCTCCAGGTCATCAACCGGCCGCATCAGGATCGGGTCGATATCTCCGACCTCCTCTTTCGGCTGTTCTTCCGAGCGGGCTTCCAGATCGACGAAGGCGGACAGCTGGTCCTGCATGATGGTCGCGGCATGCCGGATTGCCTCCTCGGGATCCACGGTACCGTTGGTCTCGATATCGATAATCAGCTTGTCGAGGTCGGTACGCTGTTCGACACGGGCACGGTCCACGGTGTAGGACACGCGGCTGACCGGGCTGAACGAGGCGTCCAGCTGCAAGCGGCCGATGGTCACGCCCTCGGTCTCCTCGGACTGGCGCGCCGTGGCTGGCTGATAGCCGCGGCCCTTGGCAACCTTGATGGTCATATTGAGTTCGCCTTGCTTGGTCAGGTTGGCGATCACATAGTCCGGGTTGATGATCTCGATATCATGATCGAGAGTGATATCACCGGCAGTCACCGGGCCCAGGCCTTTCTTGTGCAGGGTCAACGTGGCCTCATCGCGATTGTGCATCCGCAGCGCCACCGTCTTGAGGTTCAGCAGGATGTCGATTACATCCTCCTGCACACCTTCGATCGTCGAGTATTCGTGCAGCACACCATCGATCTCGGCCTCGGTAATCGCGGCGCCCGGCATGGAGGACAACAGGATACGACGCAGGGCATTGCCCAGCGTGTGCCCGAAACCGCGTTCCAGCGGCTCCAGCGTGACCTTCGCGTGTTTGTCGTTGGCAACCTGGACATCCACGATGCGTGGCTTCAGGAATTCGGTGACTTTTCCAAGCATGAATAACCTCTCCGGTACTTACTTCGAGTACAGTTCGACAACAAGATGTTCGTTAATATCAGCCGGCAACTCGACGCGTTCAGGGCGGGACTTGAACACGCCTTCCATCTTCTTGATATCCACGTCGATCCAGTCAGCGATGCCGCGCTGCTGTGCCAGATCGAGTGCCGACTGGATGCGGTACTGCTTGCGTGCCTTTTCGTTGATGCTGACCGTGTCGTCCGGCTGCACCTGGTAGGACGGAATATTGACCCGCTTGCCGTTCACACTCACGGCATTGTGGCAGACCAGCTGGCGACCCTCGCTGCGTGATGATGAGAAGCCCATACGGTAAACCACGTTATCAAGGCGGCATTCCAGCAGCTGCAGCAGGTTTTCGCCGGTGGAACCCTTGATGCGGGCGGCAGCCTTGTAATAGTTACGGAACTGGCGTTCCAGTACACCATAGATCCGGCGCAGTTTCTGTTTCTCGCGCAACTGGGTTGCGTAGTCCGACAGGCGGGTACGGCGCTGACCGTGCTGTCCCGGCGGAAATGGCCGGTTTTCGATCGCGCACTTCGAGGTATAACATTTTTCGCCCTTGAGAAACAGCTTGCCGCCTTCACGACGGCACTGGCGACATTTGGATCCTGTGTACTTTGCCATGTTAAATTCCTAGACGCGACGCTTCTTGGGAGGACGGCACCCGTTATGGGGAATCGGCGTCACATCGGTAATGTTGGTAATCTGGAAACCGGCATTGTTGAGTGCGCGCACCGCCGACTCGCGTCCCGGGCCCGGACCCTTGACCTCGACCTCGAGGTTCTTCATGCCGTATTCCTTGACGATATTGCCGACACGCTCGGCGGCCACCTGGGCGGCAAACGGGGTGCTCTTGCGGGAACCACGAAAACCCGATCCGCCGGCTGTCGTCCAGGCCAGTGCATTACCCTGGCGGTCGGTGATGGTAATAATGGTATTGTTGAATGAAGCGTGAATATGGGCAATCCCGTCAGAGACGTCCCGCTTCACCTTCTTGCGTGTTGGTGTTGCCGCTTTGGCCATGTTTCTGCTACCTCTGCTACTTACTTGCGGATCGGGCGCCGCGGACCCTTGCGGGTGCGTGCGTTGGTGCGCGTGCGCTGACCGCGCAGCGGCAGCCCCCGGCGATGCCGGATGCCGCGATAACTGCCGAGATCCATGAGCCGCTTGATGTTCATGGAAATCGTACGCCGCAGGTCGCCCTCGATGGTGTACTTGATCACCTCGGCACGCACCGCCTCGATTTCCGCCTCGGTCAGATCCTTGATCTGTATGTTCGGCTGGATGCCGCTGTCGGCACAAATCTTCCGGGCCGTGGGCCGGCCGACGCCATAAATCGCCGTCAGGGCGATCTCGGCGTGCTTGTTTACAGGAATATTAATCCCGGCTATACGAGCCATTTCGTTGTCTCCGGCACAGCGCGCCCACGGGGCGTCGCGAAAAGTGCGTAAGGATAGCTTCTGTTCATGAAAAAATCAATAACAAACAACAGCCTGCACGACACCGGTCGGGGTCGCCAGGATCCCGCTGAGTGCAGTGATATCTGTCTGATTTTCAATGCCTTGCATACTGTCCGCTACCGCTCAACCCTGGCGCTGCTTGTGGCGGCCATCCTTGCAAATGACCCGCACCACACCCTTGCGCCGGATGATCTTGCAGTTACGACAGATACGCTTGACCGATGCACGTACTTTCATGTCACACCACCATCCAGTTAATCAATCCCGGTGAATCAATCCCGGTGAATCAATAAAATACCGGGCCGCCGCGCCTAGCGCAGCACGCCCGCCCGACCATGGCCCTGCAGGTTGGCCTTCTTCATCAAGCCGCTGTACTGGTGCGATACCAGGTGCGTCTGAACCTGCGCCATAAAATCCATAATAACGACAACAATAATCAGCAGCGAGGTGCCACCGAAATAAAACGGTACATTCCAGTAAAGGATCAGAAACTCGGGCATCAGGCAGACCAGTGTGATGTACACCGCCCCCGCCGTTGTCAGGCGGGTCATGACACCATCGATATATTTGGCGGTCTGCTCGCCCGGGCGAATACCCGGAATGAAGGCGCCGGATTTCTTCAGGTTCTCTGCCGTTTCGCGCGCATTGAATACCAGTGCCGTGTAGAAGAAACAGAAAAACACGATCGCCAGCGCGTAGAACATCACATACAGCGGCTGCCCCGGCGACAGGGTTGCCGAAATATCCTTGAGCCAGCCCATGCCCTCTCTGCTGCCCACCCAGCTACCCATGGTGGCCGGGAACAAAATTATGCTGGAAGCAAAGATTGGCGGGATGACACCGGCCATATTCAGCTTCAACGGCAAGTGGGTGCTCTGTGCCGCATATACCTTGCGGCCCTGCTGGCGCTTCGCGTAATTCACGGTAATCCGGCGCTGACCACGCTCGACAAACACCACGAAAGCGGTGACCGCGAGAACCAGGGCAAACAGCACCAGGATGGTCATGATGTTCATTTCACCGGTACGTGCGAGCTCGAGGGTACCGCCGATGGCGGACGGCAGCCCGGCCACGATACCGGACAGGATAATGATCGAGATGCCATTGCCGACACCACGCTCCGTTACCTGCTCTCCCAGCCACATCAGGAAGATGGTCCCGGTCACCAGGGTCACGATGGCGGTAATCACAAACCCGGGACCCGGATTGACGACCAGGGAACTGCCGGCGACCACTTGCCCCTGCAATGCCGAGGAAATACCAAAGGCCTGCATGGTGGCGAGGCCGACGGTACCGTAGCGCGTGTATTGCGTGATCTTGCGGCGCCCGGCATCCCCGCCTTCCTTTTTCAGCTGTTCCAGTGATGGCACCGTCACGGTCAGCAGGTTCATGATAATCGAGGCCGAAATATAGGGCATGATCCCGAGCGCAAAGATAGACAGGCGTTCCAGGGCGCCGCCCGAGAACATGTTGAACATCTCGAGGATCGTGCCGCGCTGCTGTTCGACCATGGCCGCCAGCACCATCGGGTCAATACCCGGTAGCGGAATAAAGGTACCAATGCGGAAAACAATAATGGCGCCAATGACAAAAAAGAGCCGCTGACGCAGCTCTTTCATCTGCCCGATTCCCGAAGCAGCCTCTGTGATACCCAGCGCCATTTAGTCCTCGATGCTGCCCCCGGCAGCTTCAATGGCAGCACGTGCGCCGCGGGTGACCTTGATGCCCTTGAGCTTCACGGCCTTGTCGATCTCACCGGAGGCGATTACCTTGACCTGTTTCACCTGGTGGGACACGACACTGGCATCGATCAAGGCCTGCAGATCGATGACTTCGGCATCCACGCGGCCGAGTTCGTGCAGGCGGACCTCATCGGCCAGCCGCGCCTTGCGTGAGGCAAAGCCGACCTTGGGCAGGCGCCGCTGCAGTGGCATCTGGCCGCCCTCAAAGCCGATCTTGTGGAAACCGCCGGAACGGGATTTCTGTCCCTTGTGGCCGCGGCCGCAGGTCTTGCCCGAGCCGGAACCGATACCACGACCGACACGCTTGCCTGCCTGCTTGCTGCCCTCCGCCGGTTTTAATGTGTTCAGTCGCATTTTCTAGTCCTCGACCCTGACCATGTAGCTGATCCTGTTTATCATGCCGCGTATCTCGGGTGTATCGTCCAGCTCGACGCTGTGACGAATACGGCGCAGACCCAGACCACGCACGGTGTCCCGGTGACTTCGCAGGCGGCCGTGAAAGCTCTTCGTCAGCGTTACCCTGATTTTCTTGTCTGCGGCCATGATCTATTCCATGATTTCCGACATTTTCTTGCCGCGTTTTGCGGCCACATCTTCCGGTGAATGCATGCTTGTCAGCCCGTTCATGGTGGCCCGCAGTACGTTCATCGGGTTGTTCGAACCGATGCACTTGGCAAGTACATCGTGAATACCCACTACTTCAAATACGGCACGCATCGCGCCGCCGGCGATAATCCCGGTACCTTCCGATGCCGGCTGCATGTAAACCTTGGCGGCACCGTGACGCGACGTAATAGCGTATTGCAGGGTCCTGCCTTTCAGGTTGATGGTATGCATGTCCTTGCGGGCAGACTCCATGGCTTTCTGGATAGCCACCGGTACCTCGCGCGCCTTGCCATAGCCAAACCCGATCCGCCCTTCACCATCACCGACGACGGTAAGCGCGGTAAACCCGAATTGACGACCACCCTTTACAACCTTGGCAACACGATTAACCGTGATCAGCTTCTCAAGCAGCCCGTCACCCTGTGATTGTGTATCTACTCTTGCCATAACTAAAACCCCTGGTCAGAACTCCAGACCGTTTTCCCGTGCCGCATCGGCGAGTGCCTTCACCCGGCCGTGGTACCTGAACCCGGAACGATCAAATGCAACCCGCGTAACACCGGCCTTCCTGGCACGCTCGGCAATCAATTTGCCAACAGCCGATGCCGCATCGGCGTTACCGGTCTTGCTGAGACTCTTGCGTAAATCACCGTCCAGTGTCGAGGCACATGCGATCACCTTGTCACCTTCCGGTGCAATGACCTGGGCATACATATGCCTTGGTGTGCGGTGGATACACAGGCGGGATGCGCCCAGCTCCCTGATGTGTGCCCGGCCGCGCCTGGCGCGCCGTAAACGTGACTGTTTTTTATCCATAACGTTGCCTATTTCTTCTTGGCTTCTTTCCGTACTACCTGTTCATCGGAATAACGCACGCCCTTGCCCTTGTATGGCTCCGGCGGGCGGAAGGCGCGGATCTCTGCCGCCACCTGCCCAACTTGCTGCTTGTCGTTGCCCTTGATGACGATTTCTGTCTGGCTGGGTGTCTCTGCCGTGACCCCCTCTGGCAACGTGTAGTCGATCGGGTGTGAAAAACCCAGCGTCAGGTTCACCGTCTTGCCCTTGGCCTGCGCACGGTAACCGACACCGATCAGCTCGAGCTTCTTTTCAAACCCGTCATTGACGCCGATCACCATGTTGTTGACCAGTGCACGGGTGGTACCGGCCAGGGCATTGGCCTGCCTGGAGGTATCCAGTGCACTCACTTTCAACTCACTCTCCTCGCGCTTTATCCTGACCAGGTCATGGACACGGTGCTCCAGGGTACCCCTGGGGCCCTTCACCGTCAGCAACTGCCCGTCTTCCTTTATTTCTACGGCAGCGGGAACAACGACCGGATTGTTTGCAATTCGTGACATCGTAGATCTCCGGTCAGCTGACCACGCAGAGGACTTCACCGCCCTCACCGGCGGCACGCGCCTGGCGGTCACTCATGACGCCGCGCGAGGTGGAAATAATGGCCACACCCAGACCACCCTGCACCCGGGGCAGCTCGTCCTTGCCCTTGTATACGCGCAGGCCCGGACGACTGGCGCGCTGAATCATGTCGATTACCGGCTTGCCTTCGTGGTATTTCAGGGTCACCGTGAGGACCGGCTTGCCATCCACTTCAGTCGCAGAAAAATCACTTATGTAACCCTCGTCTTTCAGCACCTGCGCAATGGCGCATTTCAGGCGCGACGACGGCATGGCAACCTCCACCTTGCTGGCGGCCTGCCCGTTGCGTAACCGGGTCAACAAATCGGCAATCGGATCAGTCATCATAATCGGTCACCAGCTCGCCTTTACCAGGCCGGGGATATCACCACGCATGGCGGCTTCACGCAGCTTGTTCCTGGCCAGCCCGAACTTGCGGTAATAGCCATGTGGACGCCCGGTAATACGACAGCGGTTACGCTGGCGCACAGGGCTGGCGTCACGTGGCTGCTGCTGCAGCTTTACCTGTGCAGCAATACGTTCTTCATCAATGCTGTTCGGGTTATTGATAATCGCCTTGAGTTCGGCGCGCCTTGCGGCAAACCGTTTCACGGTACGCGTGCGTTTTTTCTCGCGGGCAATCATTGAGCTTTTTGCCATGGTATTACCTCATTTCCTGAACGGGAAGTTGAACGCTGCCAGCAGCGCGCGCCCTTCCTCGTCGGTATTCGCAGTCGTGGTAAATGTAATATCAAGACCGCGTATTGTATCGATCTTGTCGTAATCTATTTCCGGGAAGATGATCTGTTCCTGGACACCCATGCTGTAGTTGCCGCGCCCGTCAAATGCCTTCGGGCTCATGCCGCGAAAGTCACGAACTCGCGGAATGGCAATGTTGATCAGGCGATCGAGGAATTCATACATCTGCCTGCGCCGCAGAGTCACCTTGCAGCCAACCGGCCAGTCTTCACGCAACTTGAAACCGGCAACCGACTTGCGCGCCTTGTTAACCACCGGCTTCTGCCCCCCGATGCTGGTCATGTCACTAACGGCATGTTCCATCACCTTGCGGTCGCCCACGGCCTCGCCAACACCCATATTCAGGGTGATCTTGGTGATACGCGGCACTTCCATAATATTCTTGTAATTAAACTGCTCCTTGAGCTGTTTAATTACATTATCGCGGTAAAATTCCTGCAGCCTGGCCATATCTCTAACCTGTCTATCAGATATCCACTACTTCATTGGTGGACTTGAAATAACGCACCTTGCGACCGTCATCCAGGATCTTGAATCCGACACGGTCACCCTTGCTGGTCTGCGGGTTGAACAGCATGATGTTTGAAGAATCAAGCGGCATCTCCTTCTCGATGATGCCGCCGGTAATACCCCGGTTCGGGTTCGGCTTGGTGTGCCGCTTGACCATGTTGATATCAGCAACGACAACCCGACCGTCCGGCATAACCCGCAGTACACTGCCGCGCTTGCCCTTGTCACGGCCCGCGATCACCACCACATCATCACCTTGTCTGATTCTTTGCATGGTCGTTCCTATAAACCTGATTTCATAACACTTCCGGTGCCAGCGAAATGATTTTCATAAAGCGTTCGCTGCGAAGTTCACGGGTTACCGGCCCGAAAATACGGGTGCCAATCGGCTGCAGCTGGGTATTCAGCAGTACCGCCGCATTGCCGTCGAAGCGGATCAGTGAACCGTCCTGGCGCCGGACACCCTTGCGGGTACGCACCACGACTGCATTGTAGACCTCGCCCTTCTTGACCTTGCCGCGTGGAATGGCTTCTTTCACACTGACCTTGATGATGTCGCCGATCCGCGCATAACGCCGGTGCGAACCACCCAGCACCTTGATGCACTGCAGGCGGCGTGCGCCGCTGTTATCAGCCACATCCAGCATTGTTTGCATCTGTATCATGCTTGCATTCCGTCCGTATCGTACCTGCTACCGGGAGCCCTGCTCACTGCGCTCGACAACACCAACCAGCCGCCAGGACTTCGACTTTGACAGCGGGCGGCATTGTTCGACCGTTACCTTGTCACCTTCCTGACAGGTATTTTCCTCGTCATGGACATGCAGTTTCGTCGAACGGCGAATGTATTTTCCGTACACCGGGTGTTTCACCCTGCGCTCGATCATCACCGTCACTGTCTTGTCCATCTTGTTGCTGATTACCGTGCCGGTGACTGTGCGTGCAGCCTTTTCTTCTTCACTCATGACGCGTCACCTGCCTTGATCTTCTCGTTAATAACCGTGTATACGCGGGCAATACCCTTGCGAACCTTGCCCATCTGGTCCGGCCGGGACAACTGCCCGGTACCACGCTGCATGTTGAGATTGAATTTCTCGCGCAGCAGATTCTGCAGCTCGAGGCGCAGTTCACTGACCGTCTTGCTTCGCAGTTCTGTCGCGTTCATCACATCACCGTACGCGTTACAAAGGTTGTCTTGAACGGCAACTTGGCTGCCGCCAGCTTGAATGCCTCGCGAGCGATGTCTTCCGCCACACCCTCGATTTCATAGAGCACGCGCCCGGGCTGGATCTGTGCAATCCAGTACTCGACATTGCCCTTGCCCTTGCCCTGTCTGACCTCGATCGGTTTCTTGGTAATCGGCACATCCGGAAACACACGGATCCAGAGTTTCCCACCGCGCTTCACGTGACGGGTGATCGTCCGGCGTGCCGCCTCGATCTGGCGTGCCGTCAGGCGGCCGCGCGCGGTTGCCTTGAGTGCATACTCGCCAAAACTTACCTTGCCGCCACGAACGGCAAGACCACGATTACGGCCTTTCTGCTGCTTCCTGAATTTGGTTCTCTTGGGCTGTAGCATGATTGTATTCCGTTAAGAGGCAGCGGCCTTGCGCGGTGCATCCGTCGCGGCTTCCTCACCCCGCTCAAATACCTCGCCCTTGAATATCCAGACCTTCACGCCGATCACGCCATAGGTAGTATTGGCATTGGCCGTCCCGTAATCGATATCAGCACGCAGGGTATGCAGGGGCACACGGCCCTCACGGTACCATTCGGAGCGCGCAATTTCAGCGCCGTTCAGGCGCCCGCCCACCTTGATCTTGATGCCCTCGGCACCGATACGCATGGCGTTACTGACGGCGCGCTTCATGGCACGCCGGAACATAATGCGGCGCTCAAGCTGCTGCGCAACGCTTTCGGCAACCAGGTGGGCATCCAGCTCGGGCTTGCGGATTTCCTCGATATTGATGTTCACCGGGATACCCATGCGTGTGGATACTTCCTTGCGCAAGCGGTCGATATCCTCGCCCTTCTTGCCGATCACGATACCGGGACGCGCGGTATGGATCGTGATCAGCGCATTGTGCGCAGGACGGGATATCTGGACGCGACTGACCGACGCCTGTGCCAGGCGCTGCTTGATAAAGTCACGGATCTCCAGATCCATGTTCAGGTAGTCGGCAAATTCCTTCGAATCGGCATACCAGGTAGACGTCCAGTCCTTGACGATGCCGAGCCTGATGCCCGTTGGATGTACTTTTTGTCCCATGCTGCTGTTTCGCCTCTGGCTGGTTATCAGCTGTCACCCACCGTGACGGTGATATGACTGTTACGTTTCAGGATGCGCGTGCCACGGCCCTTGGCCCGGGCACGAAACCGTTTCATGGTGCGTCCCGCGTTTACATAAATCGCCGCCACTGTCAGCTCGTCAATATCAGCCCCTTCATTGTGCTCGGCATTGGCAATCGCCGATTCCAGCACCTTGCGCACCATGCCGGCCGCTTTCTTCGGACTGAATGTCAGAACAGTCAATGCCTTCTCCACCGGCATCCCGCGAACCTGGTCCGCAATCAGACGGCACTTCTGCGGCGATATCCGTGCATGCTTCAATGTTGCGCTGACCTGCATTCCCGTTTCCCCTTACTTGGCCTTCCGGTCGCCCATATGTCCCCGGAAGGTCCGGGTCAGGGCGAATTCACCCAGCTTGTGGCCAACCATGTTCTCGTTGACGAGCACCGGCACATGCTGACGGCCGTTATGGACTGCGATCGTCAGACCGACCATATCCGGGCTCACCATGGAGCGGCGCGACCAGGTCTTGATCGGCCGCTTACTGTTCTCGGCAACCGCCTTGTCCACCTTCTTCATAAGATGAAGATCGATAAACGGGCCTTTTTTGATCGAGCGTGGCACTGTTAATAGTCCTCTGGCAATTACTTGCGATTACGTCGTTTTACAATCATGTTGTCGGTACGCTTGTTCTTGCGTGTCCGGTAACCCTTGGCCGGTGTACCCCAGGGACTGACCGGGTGACGGCCACCGGCGGTGCGGCCCTCGCCACCACCATGGGGGTGGTCTACCGGGTTCATCGCGACACCGCGCACGGTCGGGCGTACGCCGCGCCAGCGGGTTGCGCCGGCCTTGCCGAGCGAACGCAGGTTATGTTCTCCATTGCCGACTTCACCGATGGTGGCCATGCACTCCGAGGGTAGCTTGCGCATTTCGCCGGAACGCAGCCGCAGGGTGGCATGGTCCCCCTCGCGCGCCACCAGCTGGACACCGCTGCCGGCACTGCGTGCCAGCTGTCCGCCCTTGCCGGCCTTCATCTCGATATTGTGAACCAGCGTACCCACCGGAATGTTGCGCAACGGCATGGCATTTCCCGGCTTGATCGGTGCATTTGCACCGGAGCGAATCTCGACACCGGGCTGTACACCCTTTGGCGCAAGGATGTAACGGCGCTCGCCGTCAGCGTATAGCAGCAGGGCGATATGCGCCGAGCGATTCGGATCATACTCGATGCGCTCGACCTTTGCCGGAACCCCAGTCTTGTTGCGCTTGAAATCAATCGTGCGGTAGCGCTGCTTGTGGCCACCGCCGCGATGCCGCGTGGTAATCCGGCCGGCATTGTTCCTGCCGCCCGATTTCGACTTCGCCCCAACGAGTGCAGCATGCGGTTCGCCCTTGTGCAGGCCCGGCGTAACCACCTTGACGACGAAGCGACGTCCGGGTGATGTTGGTTTTGATTTAACAAGTGGCATTGCTCTGTATCCCTGGCGCAGTCCCCGGTCGCAACCGGACTACTCCGCTCCCATAAAATCGATGTCGTGGCCTTCCGCCAGCGTCACATAGGCCTTTTTCCAGTCGGCCCGCTTGCCTTCAGTCTGTCCGTGGCGCTTGGTTTTGCCACGCATATTCGCAACCTGTACGCCCGACACCTTGACGTCGAACATCAGCTCAACCGCCTTGCGTATCTCGGGCTTGCTGGCACCCGGCAATACCTTGAACACATACTGGCGATTGGCATCAGCGATCCGCGTGCTTTTTTCGGAAACAACCGGGGCCAGCAGTATCTTCATCAGGCGTTCCGTGTTCATGCCAGCCGCTCCTCGATCTGCTTCAGTGCCGCCGTCGTTATTACGATCTTGTCAAACCCGACCAGACTGACCGGGTCCGCACTCCCGGCATCACACACGGCAATATGCGGCAGGTTGCGCGCGGCCAGATACAGGTTGTCATCCGGTGCCTCGGTAATGATCAGGGCATTCTCGATGCCCAGTACATTCAGCTTTTCCACCAGCCCCTTCGTCTTTGGTGCATCAACAGCGAAGCTTTCAACCGCGACCAGACGTTCCTGCCGTACCAGTTCCGAAAGAATCGAGCGCATTGCACCACGGTACATCTTGCGGTTGATCTTCTGGGAAAAATCCCGCGGCCTTGCCGCAAACACCCTGCCGCCACCGCGCCAGATCGGACTGCGAATGGTACCGGCACGCGCACGACCGGTGCCCTTTTGCCGCCAGGGCTTGGCACCACCGCCACTCACTTCGGCGCGGGTCTTCTGCTTTGCAGTACCCGAACGGTTACTCGCCATGCAGGCAATGATCACCTGGTGAACCAGTGCTTCCCTGAAGTCCTGTCCAAAGGTGTCGTCCGACACCTTCACCTTGCCCGAGCCGCCACCCTGTAACTGCAGTTCCATTATCCGGTCCCCTTGCGCGCCTTGATGGCCGGTTTGATGATGACATCACCGCCCTTTGAGCCGGGAACCGCACCCTTGATCAACAGCAGGTTGCGTTCGGCATCGACGCGAATAATTTCCAGATTCTGTGTACTGGTCCGGACATTACCCATGTGGCCGGCCATCTTCTTGCCCTTGAACACCCGCCCCGGGGTCTGGCACTGGCCAATGGAACCCGGCGCGCGATGCGAGAGCGAGTTGCCATGTGTGGCATCCTGCATGTGGAAATTGTGGCGCTTGATGACACCGGCAAAGCCCTTGCCGATCGAGGTACCGGTCACGTCCACGGTCTGACCTTCCTCGAACAGGTCAACCTTGATTTCATTGCCGACCTCGATGTCCTCACCTTCGCCATCACCGAGGCGGAACTCCCAGAGGCCGCGGCCTGCCTCGACACCGGCTTTTGCATAGTGACCGGTCATCGGCCGGGTCACCCGATGAGCACGACGGGTACCCGTGGAGACCTGCAGGGCACGATAACCGTCGTTCTCCAGGGTCTTGACCTGGGTAACGCGGTTCGGCTCAACCGAAATAACAGTCACGGGCACAGAGACACCGTCATCCCTGAAGATGCGTGTCATTCCTGCCTTGCGACCTACAATTCCGATACTCATAGTATTAATCCAATTAAATGGGGTCAGACCCCGATTTTCTTGTAGGACCGGCGCCCCGCCGGGAAACCGTTCCCGGCGAGGCGCCGGTCCTACGCTTTAATTCAGCTTGATCTGGACATCAACGCCGGCAGCAAGATCCAGTTTCATCAGTGCATCGACGGTCTTGTCAGTCGGGTCCACGATGTCCATGAGCCGCTTGTGCGTCCGGATCTCATACTGGTCACGCGCATCCTTGTTGACATGCGGTGAAATCAGCACAGTGAAACGCTCCATCTTGGTAGGCAGCGGGATCGGGCCCCTGACCTGCGCACCGGTGCGTCTTGCCGTCTCGACAATCTCGGCGGCTGACTGATCGATCAGGCGATGGTCAAATGCCTTGAGACGTATCCGGATTCTTTGGTTGCTCATGTTTATCTGCTCAATTACAAAAATAAATTTACCCGTAGGACCGGCGCCCCGCCGGGAATTATTCCCCGCGGGGGCGCGGGTCCTACTCCAAAATCTTCGAGACCACCCCGGCACCCACCGTGCGGCCGCCTTCACGAACCGCAAACCGCAGCCCGTCTTCCATCGCAATCGGCGCAATCAGCGAAACCGTCATCTTGATGTTGTCTCCCGGCATCACCATCTCAACACCCTCCGGAAGATCACACGCTCCCGTCACGTCCGTCGTCCGAAAATAAAACTGCGGCCGGTAATTGCTGAAAAACGGCGTGTGGCGTCCGCCTTCGTCCTTGCTCAGCACATACACCTCACACTCGAACTTGGTGTGCGGCGTGATACTCCCGGGCTTGGCCAGCACCTGACCACGCTCCACTTCTTCACGCTTGGTACCGCGCAGCAACACACCCACGTTGTCGCCGGCACGCCCTTCGTCCAGCAACTTCCGAAACATCTCCACTCCCGTGCAGGTCGACGTCGCCGTGTCCTTGATACCCACAATCTCCAGCTCGTCGCCAACCTTCACAATGCCGCGCTCGATACGACCCGTCACCACCGTGCCACGTCCGGAAATCGAGAACACGTCCTCTACCGGCATCAGGTAATCCCCGTCTATCGCACGCTCCGGCTCCGGAATGTACTTGTCCATCTCCTCTACCAGCTTCACGATCGACGGCACACCAATATCCGAGGTGTCACCCTCCAGCGCCTTCAGGGCCGAACCCGTCACAATCGGGGTGTCGTCTCCCGGAAAATCGTAGGAATCCAGCAGCTCCCGGATCTCCATCTCGACCAGCTCCAGAAGCTCCGCATCATCCACCTGGTCGGCCTTGTTCATGTATACCAATATATAGGGCACACCCACCTGACGGGACAGCAAAATGTGCTCACGCGTCTGCGGCATCGGACCGTCCGCGGCACTCACCACCAGGATCGCACCGTCCATCTGCGCCGCACCCGTGATCATGTTCTTTACGTAGTCCGCGTGGCCCGGACAGTCCACGTGCGCATAGTGACGATTCGGCGACTCGTACTCCACGTGCGCCGTGGCAATCGTAATCCCGCGTTCACGTTCCTCCGGCGCATTGTCAATCTGGTCGTACGCCTTGTACTCACCACCCTGCTGCTCCGCCATCACCTTCGTGATCGCCGCCGTCAACGTCGTCTTGCCATGATCTACATGACCAATCGTGCCTACATTGATATGCGGCTTCGTTCGCTCAAATTTTTCCTTGGACACGCCCGTATACCTCGTTAACTGTTTAAATTGACTATCAGGATGCTTTCTTTAATACCGCGTCGGCAATACTCACCGGCGCCTCGGAATATTTTTCAAATTCCATGGAATAGGTTGCCCGCCCCTGGGTTGCGGAGCGCAGGTCGGTTGCATAACCAAACATCTCTGCCAGTGGCACTTCGGCATGAATAATCTTGCCGGCAGGACCTTCATCCATGCCCTGGGTGATACCGCGACGCCGGTTAAGGTCGCCCATCACATCGCCCAGGTAATTCTCGGGGGTTACCACCTCGACTTTCATAACCGGCTCGAGCAGAACCGGGTCGGCGTTCAGGGTGCCGGACTTGAAGGCCATCGACCCGGCAATCTTGAAGGCCATTTCACTGGAATCGACATCGTGATAGGAACCGTCATACAGGGTCACCTTGATATCCACCACCGGGTAACCGCCCAGTACACCGCTTCCCATCTGTTCCTGCACACCCTTGTCGACAGACGAGATGTATTCCCGCGGCACTGCGCCACCGACAATGGCGTTTTCGAATTCATACCCTTCACCCGGCGCCTGTGGCTCCAGCTTCAGCCACACATGGCCGTACTGGCCGCGACCACCGGACTGGCGCACGAACTTGCCTTCCTGCTTCACCGGCTTGCGGATGGTTTCGCGGTAGGCCACCTGCGGCGCACCGACATTGGCCGCGACGCTGAACTCGCGTTTCATGCGTTCGACGATAATTTCGAGATGCAGCTCACCCATGCCGGAAATAATCGTCTGGCCGGATTCCTCGTCCGTCGCCACGCGAAACGACGGGTCTTCCTTGGCAAGCTTCTGCAGGGCGATGCCCATCTTTTCCTGGTCCGCCTTGGTCTTTGGTTCAACGGCCACGGAAATCACCGGTTCCGGAAATTCCATGCGCTCCAGGACAATCACGTTCTCGATATCACACAGGGTGTCACCCGTGGTGACATCCTTGAGTCCGACGGCTGCTGCGATATCACCGGCACGGACTTCCTTGATTTCCTCGCGGCTGTTGGAATGCATCTGCAGGATACGCCCGACGCGTTCCTTCTTGCCCTTGACCGGGTTGAAAATGGTATCGCCGGAATTCAGCACACCGGAATAGACGCGGAAGAAAGTCAGGTTACCGACAAACGGGTCGGTGGCAATCTTGAAGGCCAGCGCCGCAAACGGTTCGTCATCGGAAACTGCACGGGTTGCCTGGGACTCATCCGCATCATCCAGGTGACCGGCGATCGCCGGCACATCGACCGGTGACGGCAAATAATAGATGACGGCATCCAGCATCGCCTGCACACCCTTGTTCTTGAATGCAGACCCGCACAGCACCGGCACGATCTCATTGACCAGGGTGCGGCTGCGCAGCCCCTCCCGAATCTCGTCCTCGGAGAGTTCGCCGGCATCCAGGTATTTTTCCATCAGCGCCTCGGTGGCCTCGGCCGCGGCCTCCATCAGGTGTTCACGCCATTCGCTGCAGACCGCGGTCATGTCGGCCGGGATATCCTGTTCTTCGTAGGTCGTACCCGTGTCAGCTTCGTTCCAGTAGATAGCCTGCTGGCGAATCAGGTCAACCACACCCCTGAAATTGTCCTCGGCACCGATTGGCAACTGCAGGGGCACGGCCGTGGCACCCAGCCGTTCCTTCATCTGCCCGACCACACGCAGGAAGTCCGCACCGGCACGATCCATCTTGTTGACAAATGCCATGCGTGGCACATGATACTTGTTGGCCTGGCGCCAGACCGTTTCGGACTGTGGTTCTACGCCACCGACAGCACAGAACACGGCACAGGCACCGTCCAGCACACGCAGCGAACGCTCCACCTCAATGGTGAAATCCACGTGTCCGGGGGTGTCGATGATATTGATGCGGTGCTGCTCGAACTGCTTGTCCATGCCCTGCCAGAAGCAGGTGGTGGCGGCAGAAGTAATCGTGATACCACGCTCCTGCTCCTGCTCCATCCAGTCCATGACGGCCGCGCCGTCATGCACCTCACCGATCTTGTGCGAGATGCCGGTATAGAACAGGATGCGCTCGGTGGTCGTCGTCTTGCCCGCATCGATATGCGCCATGATGCCGACGTTCCGATAACGGTCGATTGATGTCTTGCGTGCCACTGTCTTGATCCGGTTCTATATATAAGGTGTTAATCGGTTGTTACCAGCGATAGTGCGAGAACGCCTTGTTGGCATCCGCCATCCGATGGGTTTCTTCACGTTTCTTCACGGCGGCACCGCGATTCTCGGCGGCATCCAGCAACTCGCCAGCCAGCCGTAACGGCATGGATTTTTCACTGCGCTTGCGGGCGGCTTCCAGCATCCAGCGCATGGCAAGCGTTGTCCGGCGTATCGCACGCACCTCGACCGGCACCTGGTAGGTCGCACCACCGACACGGCGGGATTTTACCTCGACCGTCGGGCGCACATTGTCCAGCGCCTTGTCCAGCACCTCGACCGGGTCATCCTTGCTCTTTTCGGAAATCTGGTCGAGCGCACCATAGATAATTCTTTCTGCAACGGACTTTTTCCCGGAATGCATGACCATGTTGATGAACTTGGTCAGCATTTCACTTCCGTACTTGGGATCCGGAAGGATTTCCCGTGTACCAATGACTCTTCTTCTGGACATGCGTAGGCTACCGTACCTTGATCATTTGTCGTTGGTTCAGGACTTGGGACGCTTGGCGCCGTACTTGGACCGGCCCTGGCGACGACTGGTCACACCCGAGGTATCCAGACTGCCGCGTACGGTGTGATAACGTACACCCGGCAAGTCCTTGACACGACCTCCGCGGATGAGCACTACCGAGTGCTCCTGGAGGTTATGCCCCTCACCACCGATATAGGTGGTGACTTCAAAGCCATTGGTCAGGCGGACACGCGCGACCTTGCGCAGGGCGGAGTTCGGCTTCTTCGGGGTCGTGGTGTACACGCGGGTACACACACCGCGTTTTTGCGGACATGAATCGAGTGCCGGAACGTTGCTCTTGTCCCGTTTTCTGCTGCGCGGTTTGCGCACTAACTGATTGATTGTTGCCATGTCTGCTAAACCCTGAAAAACAACCGGAAATAAATTCTAAAGTCCTGAAAACAAACGACAGGCCGGACGAACCGGCCTGTCGGGGAAGCGGAATTCTAGAGACAGGGCTGGGCCCTGTCAAGCAAGTTTTATTAATCGCCGTTATTCGGCCGGGGACTCCGCCACATCCTCGGTCTCTGCGCTCGCGGCCGCATCCACGGCGGCCATCGCCTCCTCGGCGATTTCGATCGGTTCCAGATTACGCCGCCGGCGGCGTTCCTCGTGGTAGGCCAGGCCGGTGCCCGCCGGGATCAGGCGGCCCACGATGACATTCTCTTTCAGCCCCCGGAGGCAGTCCTTGCTGCCGCGGACTGCGGCCTCGGTCATCACCCGGGTGGTCTCCTGGAAGGAGGCCGCCGAGATGAAGGATTCCGTTGCCAGCGAGGCCTTGGTGATGCCCAGCAGCAGCGGGACCCAGGCCGCCGGTTCCTTGTCATCCCGGATCAGGCGCTCGTTGACCTCCAGGATTCGGGCCCGTTCAACCTGCTCGCCCTTCAGGAAGGTGCTGTCACCGGGATCACTGACCTCCGCCTTGCGCAGCATCTGGCGCAGGATAACCTCGATATGCTTGTCATTGATCTTGACGCCCTGCAGCCGGT
>JAUVNM010000195.1 GCA_030599705.1 Gammaproteobacteria bacterium | reverse complement strand
GGCGCTTGTACAGCGTATTAAGAAAGTAGTAGGCGTTCTCGGGAAAATGTTCCCAGGCATTCTCTCCGTCCAGAATAATGGACACCAGCGGGTTGTCCTGGTCACGGGTGCTGGCTGCAATATTCTCCAGGTGATCAATCAGGTTGCCCACCGCATCATCGGCATGCCATTCAGAATACGTAAAGCCGATGAGGTCCGACAGGCCATCATCACGAAAGAAACAGGCCAGCTTGCCACCATCAACCGTGAAGCCCTGGTGCAGATTGCAACCGGACAGCGGCACATTCTCATCATTCGCCTGGCTGTGACGGAACACCGACTCACCGCTGGCAGCCCAGCTAAAGCCGTGCTGTTCCAGCTTGTGCAAAGCGGCTGCACTGACGCCACCCTCCGAAGGCCAGCACCCTGCCGGGCGAGACCCGAAGTATTGTTCAAACGTGGCAAGACCTTCCTTGATATGCCAGTCAGCACGTTCCTCACCACCGGGATAACTCGCCAGCTGTGGCATATCGATATCGGGCATGGCATCACGTGCTGTTTCAATATCCAGTAACAGTGGCAGGATCGGATGTGCATATGGCGACATGGACAGTTCTACCTGGCCCTTTTCTGCCAGCACACGGTAGCGGTCAATAACGCTGGAAAGCAGCTCACCAATCAGCTTCAGTAATTGCCTGCGGTCGTGCAGCGTAAAGCCGTTGCCCTTCTCCATCAACTGCTGCACCAGCCCGTTACTGCGCCGCACGGTCTCACCCATCCATGCCAGGTGATACCAGACCAGCAGGTCAGTTATAAACTGATCACCGACATACAGCATCCCGGAAGGATGTTCGTGAAACCATCCAGCCATCTCGGCGAGCTTCTGGTAATCATCAAAGCGCTGTATCGATCGCAACTTGTTGGCACGCAGGCAGGCTCCCACCAGTTCCATGCGCTGTTCCTTGTTACTCGGCAACACCGGACAAGCCAGTGCCGCCAGTAACGGGTCACGAATGCCCTTGTTCTCTGACAGGAAGCCATTCACCTGGCCAGCGTAGTCCGATAACTGCTCCAGCAGTATCGGTGCAAAATTAACCACCGCCCGGGATTCCGGCACTGCCTCGAGATGCGCGGCCATGTCGATGTAGTCCTTGGTCGCGTGCAGATAGGTCCAGGGCAGCTGGTAGGTGCCACTGACGAGGTCACAATATTGCGGTTGATGCATGTGCCAGCAGAGCACAATGTTCAGCGGTGAATCAGCGGACATGGTGTACTTCCTGTCCAAGCATTTCCGGCGTCACCAGCACCACGCCACCGGGACTGACATAAAAACGTTCCGCGTCATGTTTCGGGTCTTCACCGATCACCGTGCCCTCGGGGAGTTCGCACCACTTGTCGATGACGGCCTTGGAAATCCTGCTGTGACGACCAATCTTGACATTCGGCAGCACCACGACATCCTGCAATACGGCATGGGAGTTCACGCGTACATCTGAAAACAGCAGCGAATGCCGCACGGTGGCGCCGGAGATAAGACAGCCACCGGAAACCATGGAATCCAGCGCCATGCCCCGCCGGTCATCATCATCAAAAATAAACTTGGCCGGTGGCAGCTGTTCCTGGTAGGTCCATATCGGCCAGTCATCGTCGTACAGGTTCAACTCCGGCAACACCCCGATGAGTTCGAGATTGGCCTGCCAGAATGAATCAATGGTACCGACATCACGCCAGTACGCTGCCTGCCCGTGGTGCGAATCCCTGAAGGGGTAACTGTGAACCCGGTACTTCTTTATCAGCAGTGGAATGATGTCGTGGCCGAAATCATGGGTTGAATAGGTAGAGTCGGCATCCTTGATAAGCTGCTCGTAGAGAAATGCCGTATTAAAGACGTAGATACCCATGGAGGCCAGCGCCCGGTCCGGCATACCCGGGATAGGATTGGGCTCGGATGGCTTTTCATCGAACTCGGTAACGCGACCCTTGGTATCCACGGACAGCACACCGAAGGCCTTGGCACCCTGGAGTGGCACCTCGATACAGCCGACCGTCATGTCGGCACCGGATTCGGCATGTTGTGCGATCATCGGCCCGTAATCCATCTTGTAGACATGGTCACCGGCCAGGATCAGCACATGATCCGGCTTGTGGGTACGGATGATATCGAGGTTCTGATAGACCGCATCGGCGGTACCGGAATACCAGGAATCCTGGATACGCTGTTGCGCCGGCAGCAACTCGATGAACTCCTTGAATTCACCCCGCAGAAAGCCCCAGCCCTGCTGTATGTGCTTGATCAGCGAGTGCGCCTTGTACTGAGTCAAAACACCGATCATGCGAATACCGGAATTCACGCAATTGGACAAGGGAAAGTCGATAATGCGAAATTTACCGCCGAACGGCACCGCCGGCTTGGCGCGCCAGAGTGTTAATTGCCGTAATCGCGAACCGCGTCCACCGGCGAGAATCAGGGCAAGCGTACTGCGATTCAGGCGGCGGTCATAACGTTGGGGGTCAGGAGTTGACATCAATCAAGCAGAGTTTCCGTTCTGTCTGTCATGGAAGAGTTGCATGTATTGTATGGCCATGACCTTTGACTGTATAGTTATCCGGCAGAGAAATTTTGGCACCCAAACAGGTTTTCAACCTTATCTGATTCAATGCTGCATACTGACATAGGCAAGTCTTCGTTAATTGAAATATCGACCGGTATTCAGCGCCTGCTGGAATCCCGTCATCACGATCCGTTCAGCCTGCTCGGCAAGCATCATTATTCCGGTGATGTGCTGGTTCGCGCACTGATTCCCGGTGCCGCCTGGGTACGCATTGCCGAGAACGGTGCTTCGCTGCAACGGATGGGCAACACTGACCTGTTCGCATGGCACGGACCCGCCAACCAGGTGCCGGACCGCTACCGGCTTATATGGCGCGACAGTCACGGCGCCGAGCACGTCAGCTACGATCCCTACTGCTTCCCGCCACAACTCTCCGATTTCGACCTGCACCTGTTTGGTGAAGGCAAACACTGGCATATATACCGCGTACTCGGCGCCCACCGCTTACAGGTCGATGACATCCCCGGCGTGCGCTTTGCCGTCTGGGCACCTTCTGCAGAACGCGTCAGCGTCGTCGGCGACTTCAATAACTGGGACGGACGCTGCCATCCCATGCGGGTACGGGGTAACAGCGGTGTCTGGGAACTGTTTATCCCCGGGCTTGGCGTAGGACAGGCCTTCAAGTACGAATTGCGTACTGGTCAGGGTGATATTATTTTAAAAACAGACCCTTACGCCCAACACTTCGAGTTGCGTCCAGCTAATGCATCGCGCGTACCCGCCGCACCTCAACACTACCGCTGGCAAGACAGTGGCTGGATGAAAGCGCGCCATGATTTCGACTGGCAGCATGCGCCGTTCTCCGTTTATGAAGTGCACCTGGGTTCCTGGAAGAGTGACGAGCACGGACATTTTCTCAATTATCGCCAACTGGCCACGGAACTGGTCGGTCACGTCAAGCAAACCGGGTTTACCCACATTGAATTACTGCCGGTCACCGAGCACCCGCTGGATGCCTCCTGGGGATACCAGACAACCGGTTATTTTGCCCCGACCAGTCGCTTTGGCGAGCCGGATGATTTTCGCTACTTTGTCGACTACTGCCATCAGCACGGAATTGGCGTACTGCTGGACTGGGCGCCGGCCCATTTCCCCAAGGACGCCCATGGGCTGGCAAACTTTGACGGAACCGCACTCTACGAGCACGAAGACCCGCGTCGTGGCGAACACCATGACTGGGGCACCCTGATCTATAACTATGGCCGCAATGAAGTCAGGAACTTCCTGATCTCCAGCGCTATCTACTGGCTGGAAGAATTCCATATTGATGGCCTGCGCGTCGATGCCGTCGCCTCCATGCTGTACCACGACTATTCACGGCCAGCCGACGAATGGATACCCAACATCTATGGCGGTCGCGAGAATCTGGAAGCCGCCACCTTTCTGCGAGAGCTGAATACCATTACCCATGCCGAGTATCCCGGCTCCGTCATGATCGCCGAGGAATCAACTGCCTGGCCAGGTGTCAGCCGGCCAACTGACAGTGGCGGCCTTGGATTCAGTATGAAATGGAACATGGGCTGGATGCATGATTCATTGCGTTACATGTCGCACGACCCGGTGCACCGCAAGTATCACCATAATGACCTGACCTTTGGCCTGCTGTATGCCTACACTGAAAACTTCATGCTGCCTTTCTCCCACGATGAAGTCGTGCACGGCAAGCAGTCCATGCTTTACAAACAGACCGGGGACAACTGGCAAAAGTTTGCCAACCTGCGACTGTTGTATACCTACATGTTTACCTTCCCGGGTAAAAAACTGCTGTTCATGGGTTGTGAATTCGCCCAGGGTCGTGAATGGAACTTTGATGCCGGACTTGAATGGAACCTGCTTGAATACAACTGCCACCAGGGCATGCAAACACTGGTAGGCGACCTGAATCGTCTGTATCGGGAAAAATCCGCTCTGCACCGCTTTGATTTCAGTGCTGACGGATTTGAATGGATAGATTGCATCGCCTCTGATT
>JAUVNM010000177.1 GCA_030599705.1 Gammaproteobacteria bacterium | reverse complement strand
GGATAGGCAAGCTGGCGCCGGCCCCAGTCTTCCATCCGGTGTATGGCGCCACCACCGGATTCGATCGTCGTACGATAACGCTCGATCATGTCGGGTACCTGCTCGCTCTGGTCAGGGTGGACCAGAAACACTACTTCGTAATGTCTCATCAAAGACCCCTTATGGATTGGCAGCCTTTTGACCATGCAAAAGGCAAGGAGTTAAAAATCAAATTGTTAGAGGCGGCGGATTGTACGTGAGGGCCCCAGTGGATGCAAATACCGCAGGATCAGTACCCCGCGGGGAATATCTACTGAAATTGACGTATGTCAGTTTCATGCTGTGTGTTTTTGGATAGATTGACACCGAACAGAGTGCCTGACCCGGAACAGGGGAGCAGCCACGAATCAGCCGGACCCCATTGACCGGGCCGAACATCATGCATGGAGGAAATTATGACAACAGCAGTAACGCGTGAAAGGATGATCACCTTTTTGCTTGAGACTCCGATGTTTGAAAATCTCGATCCATCAGAGATCAAGCAAGTGATACATATCGTAGAGGTGCAGCTATTCAAGGCCGGTGAAATCATATTCAGTGAGGGAGATACCGGTGACTCCTGGTATGTACTGTACCGGGGCAAGGCAGAAGTTCTCAAAAACTCGGGAGCCGGCGAAAAGCTGATCTCGACGCTTGGGCCGGGATCCTGCTTCGGAGAGATAGCGATTCTGGATGGTTTGCCGCGCTCTGCGACGATACGCACAGCGGAGGATTCCGTCGTGCTTCACGTCCCGCGAACCGCGTTCGACGAATTGCTGGAAAATGACGACCTCGTCGCCTACAAGCTTGTCTACCATATGGCGACCTTGCTTGCGCAACGGCAGCGCTCAACGACAGAAAGGCTCTCAAAGCTCCTGGTAGAGAACGAGGTCAACGATGTTCATGAAGGTATCAAGCAAATTGTCGGAGAGTCTTCGGTAAGGGAATAGCACCCTGGATGCAAATTCAGTTGCACACTTGCAAGGCCCGGTTCCCGGCCGGCACCCTAAAGGGCATAAGGGGCCGGTCCTACGGTTCACTGTCTACCTAAACATCTGGTAGGACCCGCGCCCCGCGGGGAATAGTTACCGTTCCCGGCGAGGGCGCCGGTCCTACTGGCGTTGACGGACAGCTTCGTATAGAAGGATCCCGGCCGCCACCGATACGTTCAGGCTGGTGACACGGCCCGCCATCGGAACGGCGACCTGGAAGTCGCACAGCTCCCGGGTCAGGCGGCGCAGGCCCTTGCCCTCGCTGCCCAGCACCAGCGCCAGTGGCCCGGTGAAATCCGCCGCATAGAGATCGCTGTCCGCAGCATCGCTGGCGCCATACAGCCAGATGCCCGCTTCCTTGAGGATACGCAGTGTCCGCGCCAGGTTGGTAACGGTAAACACCGGCACGGTTTCCGCTGCCCCGCTGGCGACCTTGCGCACGGTCGGGGTGATGCCGGCCGCCCGGTCACGCGGCACCACGAGGGCATCCACCCCGGCGGCATCGGCCGTGCGCAGGCAGGCACCAAGGTTATGCGGGTCCTGCACCCCGTCCAGCACCAGCAGCAATGGCGCATGCTCAAGTCCCTCGAGAAACGGCTGGATGTCTGCCTCTTGCAGCGCGGCAACTGTGGAGCCAAGGCGTGCAATGACGCCCTGGTGGCGGGAACCCGGTAACAACTGATCGAGCTCACGACGCGGCAACCGGGTAACCGGAATGCCGCCTTCCGTAGCCCGGGCAAGCAACTCGACGATGCGCCGGTCATCACGACCCTCAACTACCAGCAGTTCGTCCACTGATCCGGGGCGGGCACTCAGCAGGCTTTCAACCGAGTGCAGGCCACAGACATATTCGGTTTTCGACATAGGATGATCAATCAACCTGCAACCGTTCCCCGCGGGGCGCGGGTCCTACACACACCGTAGGACCGGCCCCCGGCCGGGAACGGGTTTCTGCGCCACCACGGTTGTTCACCGCCGGACCCGTCGCTTCTGGGTTTTCTCGCTGCGTTTTTTCCTGCGTTTTCCGAGCACCGATTCCTTCTCGACCAGTTCAAAATCGATCTTGCGCTCATCGAGGTTGACCTGCATCACCTTGACCCGCACTGCATCACCCAGACGGTAAATCTGGTTGGTGCGCTCCCCCATCAACCAGTGACGCGCCGGATCATAATGATAATAGTCATTGCCCAGCGCCGTGATATGCACCAGCCCTTCCACGTAGATATCCTGCAACTCCACAAAAATGCCAAACGAGGTAACGCTGCTGATGATCCCCGGGTAGGATTCGCCGATCTTGTCGAGCATGTATTCGCATTTCAGCCAGTCCACCACATCCCGGGTCGCATCATCGGCGCGCCGTTCCGCCATGGAGCAATGGTCACCGTGGCCCTGCATGTCCGCAAAGGAATAATCGAAATCTTTTGCCTTGCCGCCGGACAGGACATGGCGGATCGCCCGGTGCACCAGCAGGTCCGGGTAACGGCGAATGGGCGAGGTAAAGTGAACGTATTTCTCGTGTGCCAGCCCGAAATGCCCGATATTTTCCGGGTGATACTCGGCCCGCGGCAACGAGCGCAGCAACACGGTGTTAATGAGGTGCTCGTCGGGGCGCCCCCTGACCGTCTCCAGCAACCGCGCATAATCCCTGCCCTCCGGTTTTTCCCCGCCGCGCAGCGCCAGCCCCAGTTCACCCAGGAATTCCTGTACCGCCTCCAGCTTTTCACCTTCCGGGCGGGCATGCACCCGGAACAGCGTCGGCATCTTGTGACGAATCAGGAAGCGGGCCGCCGCCACGTTGGCCGCGATCATGCATTCCTCGATCATCTTGTGCGCAACATTGCGCACCAAAGGCACAATGCGTTCAATCTTCCGATTGGCGCCGAATACGATGCGGGTCTCGGTGGTTTCGAAATCGATCGCGCCGCGTTCCTCGCGTGCCTTGCGCAACACTCCGTAGAGCCGGTGCAATTCCTCCAGGTGCGGCACCAGTGACCGGTATTTTTCCCGGAGTTTCTTGTCACCATCGACGAGGATGCCCGCCACATCGTCGTAGGTGAGCCGCGCATGCGAGCGCATGACTGCCTCGATAAACCGCGAGCCCGTAAGCATGCCCGCCTCGCTGATCGTTATCTCGCAGGTCATGCACAACCGGTCAACGTCCGGGTTAATGGAACACAGACCGTTCGACAGTACTTCGGGCAGCATCGGAATGACCTGCTCCGGGAAATACACCGAGGTGCCGCGGTTGTCTGCCTCGGCATCCAGACCGGTACCGGGGCGTACGTAGTGCGACACATCGGCAATGGCGACCAGCAGGCGCCAACCGTTTTTCCGGCGCTCGCAAAACACGGCATCGTCGAAATCACGCGCATCGGCGCCATCGATGGTGACCAGCGGCACGTCGCGCAGATCAACCCGGCCACTTTGGGCGGATTTCGGCACCTGGTCTCCCAGCTTGCCGACCTCGCGCTCGACAGTGTCCGGCCAATCGCATGGCAGGTCGTGACTGCGGAGAGCGATATCGATTTCCATCCCGGGCGCCATGTGTTCCCCGAGCACCTCGGTGATGCGCCCAACCGGGCGGTGGCGTTTTGCGGGTTGCTCGACGATTTCAACGGTGACGATCTGGCCATGTGCCGCGCCACCGGTTTCGGCATCCGGCACGGCAATGTCGTGGGCGATGCGCTTGCTGTCCGGCACCACGATGTTGATACCGCTCTCCCGGTAAAAACGGCCGACCAGGCGGCGAGTGTTGCGTTCCAGCACCTCGACCACATCTCCTTCACGGCGGCCGCGGCGGTCCTTGCCGGTAATCCGCACCAGTACCCGGTCGTCATGAAACACCGCGCGCATCTGGCGCGCCGACAGGTAGACGTCTTCAGCGCCGTCATCCGGCACCAGGAAACCGAAGCCGTCGCGGTGACCGATCACCCGGCCACGCACCAGGTCGAAGCGATCGGCAATGGCGTAACAACCACGCCGGTTCCTGACCAGCTGCCCATCCCGGACCATGGCATTCAGGCGCCGACGCAGGGCCTCCTCCCCGTCTTCGGTATCGATTTTCAGCAGGGCCGTCAGGGATTCGCGGTTGACCGGCCGGTCCGACTCGGCAATGACTTCGAGGATATGCTCGCGGCTGGCGATCGGTTTCTCGTAACGTGCCGCCTCGCGCTGCGCATGGGGGTCACGCCGACGGCGCTTGCTGATGCTTTTCGATTTACGTTTTTTCTTCATCTAATCAAGGTCTTCTTCATTCAATCGGGTAGTGTGCGGGTGCCGAGGGTAAATTGACAAGGCCTATATCAGCGGGTAGAGTGCGCGGCTTCTGGAATTCGCCCGAATTCCGGTGAGCACAGCACGGCCGAGGTGGCGGAATTGGTAGACGCGCTAGCTTCAGGTGCTAGTGGGGGTAACCCCGTGGAGGTTCAAGTCCTCTCCTCGGCACCATCGATTTTCCCTTATATCTACTGAATCGGCGAGAAGGCCGCTAACTGCTAGGAACCGGTGCGACGTAACGTCCATCCCTTCCCTTCCAGGAATGTGACCAATTCTTCCGGGGGTGCTGGCCTGCTGATGAAGTAGCCCTGGGCCTGGTCGCAGCTCTGCTCGTTGTCACGATACTGATTGCTGCGATCATGTTTCAGATGTCGGCCCGGCAACGCAGGGATTCAGGGGAGTCATTGGTTGCCGTCAAACTCAGCGAATTACGCACATT
>JAUVNM010000162.1 GCA_030599705.1 Gammaproteobacteria bacterium | reverse complement strand
GCAAGGAAATTCAGGCATCTGTAGGAGCCAGCTTGCTGGCGAATCGATCATGTGCGGTCTTAACCTGTTCGCGGGCAAGCTCGCTCCTGCAAGCTGGGCTACAATCATAATTACTATCATATCGACATGATCTGTATTACTGCCGCGATCCGTTGAAAGCTACGTTGTCTGCCTTCCGGAAAACTGATGAAACGCAGGGACTTCCTCAAGTATTCCGCGATCACACCGCTGGCGGCCACGGGTATGGATAAACAATCCGCGCCGTCCAGGCAACACATGCAACCGGAACAGCCCTCAAACGATACCGTCACCCTGTTCGTGGCCGGTGATGTCATGACCGGAAGAGGCATCGACCAGGTACTGCCCCGCCCCGGAGACCCGCGCATTTTCGAACCGTACAGCCGTTCGGCACACGATTACGTGCAACTCGCCGAGCAGGCCCATGGCCCGATCCCCCGACCGGTGGACTTCGCCTGGATCTGGGGGGATGCTCTGGCCGCACTGGAGGCGGCCGCCCCCAGTGTGCGCATCATCAACCTGGAGACCGCTGTCACCCGCACCGGTTCACCCTGGCCGCGCAAGGGGATCCAGTACCGCATGCACCCGGACAATATCCCCTGCCTGACGGTCGCCGCGATCGATTGCTGTGTGCTGGCCAACAACCATGTGCTGGACTGGGGCTACCCGGGCCTCGAGGAGACCCTGTCAAGCCTGGCACAGGCGGGACTGGCGACCGTGGGTGCCGGTGTGGACCGGGCCGCGGCACAGGCGCCGGCGGTCTTGACCCTGCCGGGCCGGGGCCGGGTACTGGTGTTCGCCGCCGGCCTGCGCAGCAGCGGTATCCCGGCCGTCTGGGAAGCGACCAGCGACCGACCGGGCCTGCAGCTGCTCGAGGACCTCTCCGAGCGCACGGCCCATGAAATCGCGAACACGGTGCGTGGCCACAAGCGGCCCGGCGACCTGGCGGTGATCTCCCTGCACTGGGGCGGCAACTGGGGTTATGCCATCCCGGCGGCACACACCCGCTTCGCCCATGCGCTGATCGAGGCAGCCGGCGTGGACCTGGTATACGGCCATTCCTCGCATCACCCGCTGGGCATGGAAATCTATCAGGGTAAGCCGATCCTTTACGGCTGCGGCGACCTGATCGATGACTACGAGGGCATTAGCGGCCACGAGGAATACCGCAACGAGCTGGCCCTGCTGTACCTGGTGACGCTGGACCGGGCCAGTGGCGAACTGGTGGCGCTGGAGATGGTGCCGCTGCGCCGCAAGCGGTTTCGTCTTGAGCGGGCCGGCCATGACGACACTGAGTGGTTGCGGGAGATGCTGGACCGGGAGAGTCGGCTGGCAGGAGCGCAGGTGATCCGATCGGAAAATGCGACGCTGCGGGTGGACTGGAGTTGATGGGTGTAATCCGACGAGCAGAATGTCGGGTTACACTGCGCTTTTGAGCGCTATGGATAAATCCGACATTTACTGAAATCGAGTTCGCGGGCATGCCCCAGGGCAGCCTCTCGGCGCAAGCGCCTCACCTTCAGCCCGCTCCTACAAACAACAACTCACAGGGAAGCCCAAGTTCTTGCAGGAGCCAGCTTGCTGGCGAATGCGGACTATACAACTCCCGGTTCGCGGCCAAGGCCGCTCCTACAGGTGGGAGATGCGCGGGTCCTACTTCTTCGCGGCTTCGCGTTCCTTCGCTTCCTTGATGACTTCCTCTGCCACGTTCTTCGGGCACGGCATGTAGTGCAGGAATTCCATGGAAAACTGACCACGGCCGGAGGTCATGGTGCGCAGGTCGCCGATATAACCGAACATCTCGCTTAAGGGGCACTCGGCATTGATGTGCACATTGGTGGCGCCCGCCTCCTGTGACTTGATCATGCCGCGGCGCCGGTTGAGATCGCCGATGACATCACCAACATAATCGTCCGGCGTGTACACGTCCACGCGCATGATGGGTTCCATCATCTGCGGGCCTGCCTTGGGCATGGTCTGGCGGTAGGCGGCTGCGGCGGCCAGTTCATAGGCTACGGCGGAGGAGTCGACCGGGTGATAGCCACCGTCCAGCAGGGTGACCTTGAAATCGAGACAGGGGTAACCCGCGAGCACGCCCTTCTCCATGCTTTTCTTGAAGCCCTTGGAGACCGCGGGCCAGAATTCACGCGGCACGGTACCGCCGGTGACCGCCGACTCGAATTCATAACCGCTGCCGGTTTCGCCGGGCTCGATCACGTAGTCGATCTTGGCGAACTGGCCGGAGCCACCGGTCTGCTTCTTGTGGGTATAGCTGTCTTCGGTGCGCTGGGTAATGGTCTCGCGGTAGGCCACCTGCGGTTTGCCGACGCTGACATCGATGCCATGCGTGCGCCGCAGGATGTCGACCTTTATGTCGAGGTGCAGTTCGCCCATGCCCTTGAGGATGGTCTCGCCGCTGTCCTGGTCGGTCTCAACGCGGAACGACGGGTCTTCCCTGATCATCTTGCCAAGCGCAATCCCCATCTTCTCGGCCGCGGTCTTGTCCTTGGGATCGATCGCCATGGAGATCACCGGCTCCGGGAACACCATTGGTTCCAGCGTGGCCGGGTTCTTCGGATCGCACAGCGTGTGCCCGGTCTGGACATTCTTCATGCCGATGACGGCGACGATGTCTCCGGCCCGGGCGCTGGTCAGTTCCTCGCGGGAATCGGCGTGCATCTCGACGATGCGCCCGATGCGCTCGGTCTTGCCGGTAAAGGTATTGAGTACCGTCACGCCCTTCCCGATTTGTCCCGAGTAGATGCGGATAAAGGTCAGCGCGCCGAAACGGTCGTCCATGATCTTGAAGGCGAGTGCACGCAGTGGCCGGTCGGGATCGACAACGGCGAACTCGCCGGTCTCGTGGCCTTCCAGGTCGACCTCCGGCTGCGGCTTGACTTCCGTCGGGTTCGGCAGGAAGTCCACCGTGGCATTCAGCACCGGCTGCACGCCCTTGTTCTTGAAGGCCGAGCCGCAATAGGTCGGGAAGAAGTCCAGCGCAATGGTACCCTTGCGGATACAGCGCTTGAGGTCATCAATAGAAGGCTCCTCGCCCTCGAGGTACTGTTCCAGGACGTCGTCATCCTGTTCGACGGCGGTTTCAATCAGTTTCTCGCGCCATTCCTCAACGGCATCGGCCATGTCGGCCGGCGGATCCTGTAATTCATAATTCTCCGGGTCGCCGGAGTCGTCCCAAACCCAGGCCTTGCGGGTCAGCAGGTCGACGATGCCCGTGAATTGGTCCTCGGTGCCGATCGGCAGCACCATGACCAGCGGCTTGGCATCGAGGATGTCCTCGACCTGATGCACCACGCGGTAGAAATCGGCCCCGATACGGTCCAGCTTGTTGACGAAAATAATGCGTGCGACCCCGGACTCGTTGGCATAGCGCCAGTTGGTCTCGGACTGCGGTTCCACACCGCCGGAGCCGCAGAACACGCCAATGCCGCCGTCGAGGACTTTCAGGGAACGGTACACCTCGATGGTGAAGTCGACGTGTCCGGGGGTATCAATAATATTCAGGCGGTGGTCGTTCCACTCGCAGCTGGTGGCGGCTGACTGGATGGTGATACCGCGTTCCTGCTCCTGCTCCATGAAGTCGGTGGTGGCCTCGCCATCGTGCACCTCGCCGGTCTTGTGGATCTTGCCCGTGAGTTTCAGGATGCGTTCGGTGGTCGTCGTCTTGCCGGCATCCACGTGGGCGAAGATACCAATGTTTCTGTACTGGGCTAAATCAGTCATTTTCCGGCTACTCTATAGATAAGATTGGTTTATTCATCCTGGCGTGTCAGGGCTGGCCGGGCCGATCTCCGGCATTCCGTAAAAATCTCCCGATAACACGTATTTAGGTTCAAAGTCAGCCGCGGGATTATATACGAATATGGCAATAAATCCATGACAGCAGGTCTTGACTGGTGCGATACGCATGAAATACGGGCATTTCCGCTGCGAATACCGGGCAGGTATAATTTTACCATGCACGATATACCCAATCGCATTGCCGACGTCCTGCTGGAAGTCGAGGCGACCCTCCGGACCTGCGGCAGGTGGGACGCGTACCAGCCGTCCCGGGAAGCCCTCGTCAGTTCACAGCCCTTCTGTTTCGATACCCTGCGCTTCGAGCAGTGGCTGCAGTGGATCTTTCTGCCGCGCATGAAGCAGATTCTGGAACATCGTAAACCACTGCCGATGAAAAGCGGTATTTTTACGTACGCACAGGAGACCCTGCGCAAGAATGACCCGCCGGCTGCCAGCTTGCTGACGCTCATCAAGCGCTTCGATGATCTGATTGCCATCCAGGCAGGTGGCCGGTCGCACTAGCGGGAACGGGAATCAAATGAACCGTAGGACCGGCGCCCTCGCCGGGAACGGTAAATATTCCCCGCGAGGCGCGGGTCCTACAACGGCGCTTCCTGGATCAGGACGCGGGTGCCGACCGGTACACTGTTGAATAACTCGACCACTTCCGTATTACGCATTTTCACGCAACCGTGGGATGACGGGATCCCCATCGGGTCATCGTCGGGGGCACCGTGAATATAGATATAGCGGCGCATGGTATCGACCTCCCCCAGCCGGTTTTTACCGGGCTCCTCACCGCATAACCACAGGATGCGGGTAATGATCCAGTCGCGCCCGGGATTGTCGGCGCGCATCTTCGGGGTGTAGAGCTCACCGGTCGGGCGCCGGCCGGAAAACACGGTGTTGACCGGGCAGGCCGCACCGATGCGTGCGCGGACCCGGTGCCAGCCGCGCGGTGTGCACTCGCTATTGATGACCTCGCCCGGACCGTTGCTGGCGGTCGAGACGGCCACATCCATGATGACCTCGTCGTCCTTCAGCAACTGCAGGCGCTGCTCGTCGATGCTGACCTTGATGAGATACGGGTTGGCGGGCATGGTGGGAGTATACCGGTTGGATCAGGAAGCGCTTGAGTTCAGCTAGCTGTTCGCGGGCAAGCCCGCTCCTGATATGCTTTGACCTGTCAAGTATTTGTACAAGCGTATTTTAAGTCTCT
>JAUVNM010000123.1 GCA_030599705.1 Gammaproteobacteria bacterium | reverse complement strand
TCGTCAATTCCAGACATCTTCAGAACCACCAGTCTGGCGCAGGCACGATAATCACCAGAGCGGCATCCGGGCAATACAGGAAATGCGTACTGAATTTATTATTCCCGAGAATCTGCACTTCGAAGATTTGCAGTCAATTCTTCAGAAAAATACCCGGGTACTCACGGAACCGTCACGAACGGTCTATCTGACGTACTACGACAGCTTTGACTGGCGCCTGTATCAGAAGGATTCCCTGCTGGAAGGCATCCTTCACGGCAACCAGCACACCCTGGTATGGCGGAGACTGCAGGGTGAGCCTGCTTGTCCCCCGCTAAAACTGAATGAAATTCCCAGCTTTACCAGGGATCTGCCGCCCGGGCAATTACGCAATCTTCTTGCAGCAGTCATGGAAATGCGCGAGCTTGCTCCAAAGGTCAGGATCCGGTCCCGGGTCCACACGCTGCGCATCCTCAACAAGGACGATAAAACCGTTGCCCGCCTGCTGGTCGGGGAAAACTCCATGCCGCGGCAGCAAGGAACACGCGCCGTAAAACTCGATAATCGCGCCACACTGCTACCGGTAAAAGGCTATCTGAAACCCTGCAGACAGCTGACAGGCCTTCTGGAGGGGATGGGCCTGGTCGTGGCAAACGATGAGCTCATGCAGGCGGCCGTGTCCGTCATCGGTGAAATACCGGGCAACTACTCTTCCAAGCTGGGGCTGCAGCTGGATCCCGCCATGCGCGCAGACCGGGCAACCAAGGTCATCCTGCACCGGCTCCTCGATATCATGCTGCAAAATGAGGAAGGTACACGTGCCGGCACGGACACGGAATTCCTGCATGATTTCCGGGTCGCGATCCGCCGCACCCGCTCGGCCCTGACCCAGATCAGGGCGGTATTCACGAAACGGATTGTTGCGCGTTACAAAACCGAATTTGCCTGGCTCGGACTGGTAACGAGTCCCGGCCGTGACCTGGATGTCTATCTACTGAACTTCGACGAATACCGTGACAGTCTGCCTGCCACCGTGCAGGCCGATATCGAACCACTGCGTGATTTTCTCCTCAGGCACCAGAAGACCGAACACAGGGCCCTGGTGAAGGCACTGGATTCGGCGCGCTACCGCCGGCTGACCAGGAACTGGCGCAATTTTCTGGATCAGCCGGTCAACGAGCGCACGACACTGAAAAATGCCGGCCGGCCTGTCATCGAGGTTGCCTGCGAACGGATCTGGCGTATCTACCGGCGCGCCATCCGCGAGGGCAATGCGATCAATGCAGAGTCGCCCGCGGTTGACCTGCATGAACTGCGCAAGACCTGCAAGAAGCTGCGTTACCTGATGGAGTTTTTCCAGAGTCTGTACCAGGCGGCCCGGATCAGGGAACTGATCCGGGTGCTCAAGACGCTGCAGGATAACCTGGGTAATTTCCAGGATTACGAGGTGCAGGTGACGACCCTGAAAACTTTCAGCCACCAGATGATGGCGGAAGCAAGGATTTCACCGGACACGCTGTTGGCCATGGGCATGCTGATCGACGGCCTGGAAAGGCGTCAGCATCAGGCACGGGAGGAATTTGCCGGCCGCTTCGCAGATTTCTACCAGCAGAAAAACCAGGACCGGTACCGGAAACTGTTCGTACCTGGCCACTAACCGGGGAACTGCCCGTTTGAAAGTAATCGCCACATATAACATCAAGGGCGGTGTCGGCAAGACCGCTACCGCGGTCAACCTTGCCTGGCTGGCGGCCCGTGAAGGCGCACCGACACTGGTCTGGGACCTCGATCCCCAGGGTGCCGCCAGCTATTACTTTCGTATCAAACCCAGGATCAAGGGAGGCGGCAAGCGACTGATACAGGGAAAACGGGAACTGGACGATTTTATCCGCGGTACCGATTATGAACTGCTTGACCTCCTGCCGGCAGATTTTTCCTATCGGAACATGGATCTTTACCTGGAGCAGGCGAAAAACCCGGTACGCCAGTTGCGCAAACTGCTGAGACCGTTCAAGAGTGAATACTATTATGTCTTCCTGGACTGCCCTCCGAGTATTTCCCTGGTGTCGGAGAACATCTTCGAGGCGACCGACACGGTACTGGTACCAACCATACCCACCACGCTGTCGTTACGTACCTACAAACAGATCAGAAAATTTTTCCGACAGCATGCACTTGACTCGGTCAAAGTCCTGCCGTTTTTCTCCATGGTCGACCGTCGCAAACAATTGCATCGCTCTATCGTGGATGCCCCGCCGGCCTACATGGAAAATCTTCTGCAAACCGCCATTCCCTATGACAGCAAGGTGGAGCGAATGGGCACCTGCCGTACCCCGCTGGCTGAATTCGCGCCCAACAGCCACACGGCCCGCTGCTACGAGGCCCTGTGGGAGGATATCAAGCAGCGCTTACCCGACCGGGAATAGGCAATCATCCCCCCGTGTTCCCGATACACCTGAATCCAATTGATCCAGATCATGAAATAACTATAAATCAGGCAATAACAATTGTCCCTGTCTCCGCCTGGTGTCAGAATTGCGTGTTCTATCACGTCAAATAAAAAATGAGGAGGCAAGGAACATGAAACCAGCCATTATCGATATTCCCGGCATCGGAGCGGCGGCAGCCGAGGCACTGGCCGAACACCGCATCAGGGGCCTTGCCGGCCTGGCCAGGGCCTCTGTCGGGAAAATCGCCGCCATTCCCGGCTTCAGTGAAGCACGCGCCGCCCAGGTCATTGCCGCGGCCACCGAACTGCTCGCCACATCAGGATCAACCCAACCAGCCAGGAGCAAGGAAGAAAAATCCGGGAAACAGGACAAGGCTGGGGGCAAAGGCAAGAAAGGCAAGAAAGACAAGAAGAAGAAAAAGGGCAAGGGCAAAGGTAAGGGCAAGGGCAAAAAGAAAGACAAGGGTAAGAAGAAAGGCAAGAAATAGGACAGGCACCACGGCATTCCCGGACACCGCATTCGCCAGCAAGCTGGCTCCTACAGGCAAGGTCATGGTTTTGTAGGAGCGGGCTCGCCCGCGAACTGTATCTACATAGCCCCGGCCCCCGCATTCATTTTCAGATCGTAACAAAACGGTAACATTCCGCTGCTATATTCGAACTGCCATATCCTGGCGTGAACCTGATTTTTTTCTAATATTGACCTGACAAATACCTGCCTGGTCGGCGCGCGAAACCAGGTTGCCGGGATCTTGCAATAAACCGAAGCCCATGGTTCGGGCCGGCATTCACAGGCGATGTACTTGTATTCAAAAGGAGCTGTCATTCATGAAATTGAAATCCATCCTTTCCACAACACTGCTGGTGTCTGCCCTGCTGACTGCAATGGCCCTGCAGGCACGCACCCTGATTCAGAACAAGGGTTCCGACACCCTGGTCAATGTCGCCCAGGCCTGGGCAGAGGCCTATCCCGAGGTTAACCCCGATGTCGCTGTTGCGGTCTCCGGTGGCGGCTCCGGGACCGGCATTGCGGCCATGATCAACGGCACGGTGGATATCGCCAACGCCAGCCGCAAAATGAAGGCCAAGGAAATGGAGCTGGCCAAGAAAAACGGCCAGTCACCGGTCGAACATGTCGTCGGCTATGATGCGCTGGTGGTATTCCTTCACAAGGACAACCCGGTCAAATCCCTGTCGCTGGCACAGTTGAAGGACATCTACGGCCGTGACCCCAAGGTCAAAAAGTGGTCGGATATGGGCATCACCGTCCCCGGCTGCAAAGATAAAATCGTGGTGGTAAGCCGGCAGAACAATTCCGGCACCTATGTCTATTTCAAGGAGACCGTGCTGGGCAAGAAAGGCAGGTATCGCCAGGGCACCCTGGACATGCATGGTTCCAAGGATGTCGTTGACCTGGTCGAGAAGACCCCCTGCGCCATCGGCTACAGTGGTCTGGCCTATGCAACGGACCACCTCAAGATGGTCTGCGTCGCCACAGACGGTGCGGATGCCTGTGTGAGCCCGAGTGTGGCAACCGCCAGTGACCGCAGCTACCCGATTGCCCGTCCACTGTTCATGTATACCGACGGTGAACCCCGGGGCGCAATCAAGGGCTACATGGACTGGATCAAGAGCGATGCCGGTCAATGTATTTTGCAGAAAAAAGGCTACGCCCCGGTACGCGCTGTGAAGTGCGACTGAGCCGCGATTTACCCCCTCTCCCCAGCCCTCTCCCGGAGGGAAAGGGGGTAAATGAACCACCCCGCCATAAACGGCGGGGAATTGAACCCAAAAAAGGTATTAAATTTTTAAAGATGCAACCACGGGACGCCAGCCAATGAGTCACTACGAAGAACGCCTGGAACGAGACCTGACCGCTATCCGTGAGCAGGTGGCTGATATGGCCAGCCTGGTGGAAGCGGCGGTCAGGAACGCGATGCACGCGCTGCAAACCGGCAACGTCAAGCTTGCATCCGCCACCGTACTTGCAGACCACCCGATCAACCGCTCCATGCGGCGGATCGACCGGTTATGTCATCAGTTCATTGCCCTGCACCTGCCGAGCGCGGGTCACCTGCGGTTGCTGTCCTCCGTGATCCGGGCAAATATCGAACTGGAACGGATCGGCGATTACGCCGTCACCATCGCCCGGGAGGCATTACAGCTGTCGACGCCTCCGTCAGGACCGCTGTCCCGTGAACTGGAACGTGTTGGCAACGAGACGCAACTCATGCTGAGCCAGTCCATCAAAGCCTTTAACGGGCTCAATCCTGAAATGGCAAAAAGCACCATGATACTGGAAGAGCAAATGGAGAATGACCTGGACATCATTTATTCCGGGTTAATGGCCAATGACAATCGGGATGCGGTCAAGAACCTGCTGGCGATGTTCGCCGTTTTTACCCAGCTGAAACGGGTCGCGGACCAGGCCAAGAACCTCTGCGAGGAAACGGTTTTCGCCGCTACCGGAGACACCAAGGCACCCAAGGTCTACAACATCCTGTTCATTGACGAGGACAACAGCTGTCAAAGCCAGATCGCCGCGGCCATTGCCCGCAAGAATTTTCCCGAAAGCGGCAACTACACCAGTGCCGGGCGCCAGCCTGCCGCTGAGCTAAACCCGGCCATGGTGGAATTTCTCGACAGCCATGGCGCAAGCCTTGCGGACACCGCCAAACCCAAACCGATTGACATGACCCCGCTGCAACTGACCACACAGCATGTCATCGTCAGCCTGCAGGGCCCGGTCAAATCCTACTTCGACCAGATCCCCTTCCACACCACCCCGCTGGAGTGGGACGTCGGTCCCGCCCCGCAAAGCAGTGATGCAGCCGGCGTCAAGCGGCTGGAAGAGCTCTACCGTGATACGGCGGTCCTGATCCGTGACCTGATGGAAGCCCTGCGCGGCGAGGGAGCGCCCTGAGATGTCCGCCCGGCGACTGGAGGGGACAGCCGACATGGCGGCATTCGATCGCCGCAATGCCGACTGGTATATCGACAAACTGGTCCAGGTGCTGGTCTTCATCGGCGGCATCTCGGCCATCATCTTTGTCGTCGGCATCTTTGTCTTTGTCACCAAGGAAGGCTTCGGGTTTCTTCTCGACCGTTTCGATTTCCAGGAATTCTTCACCTCCCCCTACTGGTACCCGGCCGAGGAGGAGGATCCGGAATATGGCATCCTGGCGCTGATCGCGGGCACGGCCAGTGTCACCGGACTGGCCATGCTGGTAGCCATCCCGTTTTCACTGGGCGCGGCGGTCTATATCGCTGAATTTGCCAGCGGCAAGACCCGGGAGACCCTCAAGATACTGGTGGAACTGCTGGCCGCCATCCCCTCGGTAGTCTGGGGCTTCATCGGTCTCAGCATCATGAACCCGCTGATCATCGAATTCTTTGATGTCCCGGTGGGACTGAACGTACTGAACGCCGGCATCATCCTTGGCCTGATGGCCGCGCCCATCATGACGTCCATCGCCGAGGATGCGCTCAAGGCAGTTCC
>JAUVNM010000089.1 GCA_030599705.1 Gammaproteobacteria bacterium | reverse complement strand
CAACAGCGCAGAGAGCGATTTTAAATAACTGGTTCGTGCTTTGGACTTATTCATACTTGATTCTCCATTATTGTGAACTCCTGATTTTTAATGCGCCCGGTATACTACCCGAAAACCGGGCTCAGAACAGCAGGGTACTTAACTGAAGCGAATAATCATAAATATCAACTGGTTATACCCATATTACCGGCCATTCCCTGATTGCCGATTCCTCTGGAATGAACGTATTGTTTGAATAATGTGCGAAAAAATATAAACATCTCTATTGTCGGACAAGTAAAACGGAACGCAATGACCAATGATTGCTCCTGTACAAGAAGTCACCAGTCTCAGCAGTATCGCTGCCCTGATCGCCAGGGGGCTGCAGACCTACGGCATCGACCCCGTCCCGATTCTGGAGCAGGTCAATATCGACCCAGGCCAGATTACAGATCCCAACGTACGCTTCCCGACCACACGGATCATGCATTTGTGGGAGCTCTCTGCAGAGGCGACGGGAGACCCATGTGTGGGCTTACGGGTAGCCGAGCAGTTTCAGCCTGCAGTCCTGCACGGGCTGGGGCTTGCCTGGCTTTCAAGTGACACCCTGCGGGATGCCTTTCGCCGTCTCGTTCGGTATTCCCGCTTCATCGATGCGTTGGGCGATGTTTCCATCGAAGACACCAGCCACACCACCGATCTGGTGATCCGGGGCCTGGAGATTGGGCCGCTGATGGTCTACGAGGATGGCGATGCGAGAATGGCTATTCTGGTACGGTTATGCAGGCTGATTGCCGGGAGCATGATTAACCCGGCACGAGTCGTCATGCAGCGTCCAGAAGCGGTCTGCCCGGAACTATTTGACGCCGTCTTTGCGGCACCCATCGAATACGATGCCCCGGAATACCGGCTCTGTTTTGACAGGGAGCTTGTCGATCGTCCACTTGAGACTGCCCACCCGGAACTGGCCCGGATGAACGATCAAACCGTGGTGGATTACCTGGCGCGCTTTGACCGTGCCAGCATTACCATGCAGGTACGCTCGAAGATCATCGAAACTTTGCCGGACGGTGTCCCGAAGCAGCAAAGCATTGCCGAAACACTGAATGTAAGCCTGCGCAGCCTGCAGCGACGTCTTAAATCGGAACAAACGAACTTCAGGAACCTGCTGGATAATACGCGCAAGGCATTGGCAGTGCAGTACATACGCGAATCCCACCGCAGTCTGGGCGAGATCACCTACCTGCTGGGATTTTCCGAACCCAGCAACTTCAACCGGGCATTCAAACGATGGACGGGGAAAACACCAGCGGAATTCAGGGCGAGCGCCTAGATTCTTTTCTTGTTCCGACTAATAACCGGGGTCAGATCCGAATGGCACATATTTAAGCCAAAAACACCGTCAACCCGGCCTGCGCCGGGATGACGGTCGCTGTAGTCCCTGGACGGATCCTGTCTAGTATCTGGATTGTGCCGTCTTACCCCAATCCGCCATCATCTTCTTGACGGCATAGGCCAGGCGCTTGCGAACATCCTCGTTACTGCGCCCACTCTCCACATCTCCGGTGGCGGTGCCTACCCATACCGGGTGGCTGGTCGCCGAATCAATCATGACCACCAGCAAGGCACCTTTTGGCACTTGTTGCAGGCTATTCATTTTGGTTTTGGAATCTTTAACAAACTCCAGATTCTGCATATCCACACCGGCAGCAAATACCAGTAACAGGTCCGGGTTTCTCATGGTCTCCTCCAGGCCCTTGTCACGAAGTTCCTTGAGCAACAGGAACTTGATCTCGGTATCTGCATCGAAATTTGTTGGTTCCCAGTTGCCGTGGGGGTCATTGACGATCTGTGCCGAGGCGACCCAGGCAAAGGTCTTGTAGTCAGCCAGGCTGACCCCGGATGCAGTCTCGGTTTTGACATCGATATCTTTGGTAAGGGTTGCACAGCCGCTGAAAAACAACGTTACACAAAGCAGTAGAAGGTGGTGAATTTTCATAGTATGTATTTCCTGTTATGAATTAAAAGAATCAAATAGTCGAATGAATTCGGCCCTGCAACGGTAATCTACCCATCGTAGGAGCGGGCTTGCCCGCGAATAATCACTGCACAATTTGGCAGCCGTGCGTCCGGGTCGCCACCAGTTCGCCAGCAAGCTGGCTCCTACAATATTCGCCGCAAGCGGCGAAGAATAGAACCCCAAGGGATTAAAAACAAGGAAGCATCGGATTCCTTACCGCGGGAAAATCCAGGTCAACCCAAGTTTCAGCTGGTATTTCGCGCCACCCTTGGGCCGGCCCCAGCTGGGCAGGTGATAGCCACCGATCCCGATATCGAAACCGTGCCCACCGCCCATATCAAAGGTCCGGCCTGTCGTAAGCCCGAGCGGAATGGTCCAGCTGTTGCCGTTACTGCCTTGCGTCTTGTGATCGTAGGATGCCGTATTGTTATAGGCAACATAGGCGCCCGGGATGGAGTCGAAGTTGTAATACAGCATGGGTTGTACGATCGAGGTGCTGAAGTCGCCATCGAAGCCCCACAGGTGCCCGCCCAGGGCCGCAACATCGATCGGACCGAGCGCACCAACCAGCACGCCGATCGGACCGGCGCCTCCACCGGCGCCCTTGACGTCATTGTCGGTGCGGGTCTTCCAGGAGATCATCGGACCCGCTCCCCATTTCCAGCCTTCCTGGCCCATCGGGGTAATAAAGAACTGGGTAACGATGTCCGACAGGCCCCACTCGTAACCCTTGTCATTTCCCCCCGTTAAAACGGGATCATCGACTTCATCGAAACCAAGCCGCGGCAGGTCGGCCCCGGGTTTCACGCCAACAAAGGGAATCATTGCCCGCGGGATGACGGTAATACCCAGTTCGGGAAAATTCAGTGAATACACGGGCTGAAGATTAAACTCGTAGGCCTTGTCATCGTGATCCGGTCAGGTTTTGAAGCTGAACGTGTTGTCGGTCATAACAGCCGACAGGTTGGCCAGCGGATCCTGCAGCAGGGCCGCCAGTTCCGCCGCGCCACCACCGCCCTCCCCGGCCAGTGCCATCGGTGTGCCGGACAGGCACGCCAGGAGAAAGGATAAATACAGAAACTATTTTACCTCTTGGCAAACATTAATCATGGAGTCCTCCTTGAAGATATTGAACTAACGCAACACCCCTGCGCCCACCCCGCCCGGTGAAACATTGGGTCTGCCGGCAGCATCAGGCGATCTCTGGGCCGCCAGTTGCACATCTTCCCTGACCGACCAGCCACGCGCCTCCAGTGCCTTGCGTGCCTGCGGGCCTACGCGGCCTTCGATCAGCAGTTCCTTGCCCTTGACGCTCCGCTGTTCAGCACCCGAGGACCCAGGCTGACGGCATGGATACCGCTGCTTTTTTGTTGTTTTGGGAATGTTGCATTGTTCGCTCCTTGCAGTAACCAGAATGTTCAGAATCGGGATGGTTATGACGCGGGAAATTGTACCCGAGCCTTGTGAATAAACAATGCCCGTAGCTTGTCCCAGAAGTCGCCACCGAGCACGAAAAAGCTGCAGATAAAGATGAAATCGACCGCCAGGCCGAGGTGGATCTGATACTCGGGGAAGCCCGGGATCACCTCGGGTGGCGTGTACATGAGGACCCAGGCATAGATCCCCGGGATGAGCAGCATCGTCAGCCCGATGTAGTAGCGTGTTGGTCCCACTTCTCTGGCCGGGGCGAGCCGACCCAGTGCCGGCCGGATCACGGCCATGATACGGTTCTTGACATAGGTGAAGCCGGCCTTGCCCATCACGGCAACCGCGAGTACGGTCAGGATTTCGGGGACACCCGCGATCAACAACCCGGTCAGCGTGGCCTTCATTCCGGCTGTTAGATTGGTAAGGGGCACAAACAAGGCCCCAAGGGGAGACATGATCGATACAGCAATCAGGATCACCCCGAGGCGGAAGCGCCAGCCAGGCGGCGGCGCGAGTGGTTCGTCAGTCATCCCTGGATTCTCCCCTGTCATTTTTTCTGGCTCTTCAGAAAACCGTGTATGCATCCGCGGACTTGTAGGAGCCAGCATGCTGGCGAATCAGGTATCCGGGAAGATCGCGTTCGCGAGCACGCTCGCTCCTACAATCAGTCACAGGCATCCCGATACCAGCCAGAGATTCCAAGCCGAACATAAGCAAGGGTGACTTTATTGCCATTTTCACTCACTATTTAACGATTATACAAATAGAATGACCCGATGAACCTGAATATTCTCAAACTGTCACCCTTCCAGCGGGTCATTTTCAGCCTGGTAGGCGGTATTGTTTTCGGTGTCCTGGTCGGGGAACCGGCCGGCAAGCTGGAGGTCATCGGCGATGCCTACATCCGCCTGCTGCAGATGACGGTGCTGCCCTACATCCTGTTTTCCCTGATCGGCGGACTCGGGCAGCTGGACATGGCCATGGCCCGGCGCATCGGGATTGTCGGAGCGGGACTGATCCTGTTTCTCTGGGCAACCACCATGCTCACCCTGCTGGCCATGCCGTTCGCCTTCCCGGACTGGGAATCGGCCTCCTTTTTCAGCCGCGGCCTGATTACCCAACCGGCAAGCTTCGACCCACTCGAATTGTATATCCCGGCCAACCCCTTCAAGGTGCTTGCCAATACCACCGTGCCGGCGGTCGTGGTGTTCAGTATCGCCATGGGAATCTCGTTGATCGCGGTGCCGAATAAAGACATGCTGTTGCAGGCGCTGCAGAACGTCAGCGATGCACTGATGAAGATGGCCTCGTTCGTGGCCAAGCTCGCGCCAATCGGAATATTTGCCCTGTCCGCCGCCGCCGCGGGCACGCTGGACCTCCACTCGCTGGCCCGCTTGCAGGTCTACCTGTGGGTCTATGCCGGTGCCTGGCTGGTGCTGACCTTTATCACCCTGCCGCTGTTCGTTGCCTGGGCGACGCCCTTTAGTTACCGGGAAGTAATGCGCACGGCCATACCCGCCATGGTGACCGCCTTTGCCGCCGGCACCGTGCTGGTAGTGTTGCCGATGATCGTCGAACGCTGCAAGGTCCTGCTGCGCAGACACCGGATCAAGCACAAAAACAGCGAGGCCGCCACGACCATCGATGTGCTGGTGCCGACAGCCTACAGCTTCCCGAGTGTCGGCACGCTGCTGGGTATCGGCTTTATCCTGTTCGCCGGGTGGTTCGTCGGCTCGCCGCTGGATGGCGCGCAGTATCCCGGCTTCGTGGTGACCGGCGCAGTGTCGGCATTCGGCACCATGGCCGTCGCGCTGCCCTTCATGCTGGATTATTTTCACCTGCCCTCGGACCTGTTCCAGCTCTATCTGCTCGGCAGTGTCATGACTGCACGCTTTGCCACGGTACTGGCCGCCATGCACGCCGTGGTCATCAGCCTGCTGGGCGCCAGCGCCATGCTCGGGTTGCTCAGGAAGACCGGCTTGCTGAAAGTACTGGGAATCAGTGTCATTGCCATGGGACTGCTGATGTGGGGACTGGGTAGCGCCCTCACCCACTTAATCCCCTACGAGTACGCCGGCTACGACTCTTTCGTATCAATGACGGCGCAGGAAACGGTTACCGTCGAGCGCGTCATCAAGTTGCCGGAGAAGCTGGATGACAACATGATCGCCAGCCCGCGTCTGGATGTCATCGAAGGGCGCGGCAGCCTGCGGATCGGCTTTCCGCCCGATTCACTGCCATTTGCCTTCCGCAACAAACAGAGCAACGTGGTGGGTTTCGATATCGACCTGATGCGCATACTGGCATCGAAACTTGGCGTTGGCCTGGAGCTGGTGCAACTGGAAAAGGACCAGGCCAGGGCGGCATTGAATGAGGGACGTATCGATGTATTCGCCGGCGCATTGATCGTCACCACGGAACGTGCCCGGATGTGGGCGGTAAGCGATCCTTACCTGTATGAGCATGTCGGCTTTCTGGTGCCCGACTATCGGCGCTCCGGCTTTTCCACCTTGAAGAGGATTCGTGCCCAGGGGCCACTGCGTATCGGGGTGCTGCGTGCCCTGCACAAGTCACTGTACGGGCCACTCATCGAAAGTTATTTTGACGAGGTAGAAATTGTGCTCGTCGATTCCCCCAGGGACTACCTGAAAGGCACGGTGGATGTAGACGCCATGCTGTATACCGCCGAATCGGGTTCGGCCTGGACACTTGTCTTTCCGTACTACTCAATGGTCGTCCCGCAAGGCATGTCGGAAATGGTTGCGCTGTCACTGGTGCTTCCGCACCAACAGACTGATTTCAGGAACTTCATCAACCTGTTTCTTGAAGTAATGGTAACAAAGGGTATGACAGACAAGCTGGAACAATACTGGGTCTACGGGCGCACGGAACAGGACGAACAACAATGATAGAGCTGGATACCGGTGGCTGCATAGAGGCGATACGCGCGGGCAGGACATTTCATGCTGCCGTCAACGATGGCGCATTCATTGTCAAGGTCGAGGACTACACGCATTTCGTGTGCACGGCAATACACAACGGCCATCGCCTGCGTGCAGGCCTGGTGGAGAACTGCGCCATCAGCGAACCGGAACGTCTGCACGAGGAAGACCCGTATACCGCCGACATTGCCGCGAACATGCCGATCACGGTGGTCGCCAGCGATTCCCGCTACGAATACGATCTGAACCGCGCACCGGAAACCTGTGTCTATGACGAGGCCTGGGGACAGGCAGTCTGGCACACGCCGCTGAGTGACACGGAGAATGCAACCTCCCTGGCAAAGCACACTGTATTTTACACAGTACTCGGTGCACTCTATGAGAAACTCGAATCACTGCACCCGCAGGTGCTGGTGTATGACGTCCATTCCTACAATTACCAGCGCCCCGGCATGGGCGATGTACCGCTGTTCAACATCGGTACCGAGCAGCTGGATACGCAGCGCTGGCAGGCCGACATTGATCGATGGGTCGAAAGACTGGGCAGGATCCACTTGCCGGGCATTGAAGTCCGGGCAGCCATCAACGAGGTCTTCTACGGCAGGGGTTATCAGGCAACGTTCGTGGGCAAAAACTTCCGGAATACCCTGGTATTGCCGACCGAGCTCAAAAAGGTCTTCATGGACGAGCTGTCGGGTGAGGTCCGCTCCGAT
>JAUVNM010000274.1 GCA_030599705.1 Gammaproteobacteria bacterium | reverse complement strand
CCCGCGACACTTGTACATCCTGTACATCGCGCCGGAATGACGAAACTTCCTTGAATTAATCAGGGTGTCCTTGAACTTGTTAAAGCACAAATTACCAGAGCTCTTGCCGGTCGCCGGGATCCGTCTGGGTACTGCCAGTGCCGGCATCCGCTACCCGGACCGTCCGGATCTGGTCGTGCTGGAACTGGCGTCCGGCTCACGCTGTGCGGCGGTGTTTACCCAAAATGCCTTTTGTGCGGCGCCGGTGACGGTGGCCCGCCGGCATCTGCGCTCGGGATCTCCGCGCTATCTGCTGGTGAATACCGGGAATGCCAATGCCGGTACCGGTGCGCAGGGTTTGCTCGATGCCGTGCAGTGCTGCGAATTGCTGGCTGCCGATACCGGGTGCGGGGCAGCAGACGTGCTGCCGTTCTCAACCGGCGTGATCGGCGAGGCGTTACCGGTCGAGCGGATAGCCGCTGGTCTGCCGGATGCCGTTGCCTGCCTTGCGGATTCCGGCTGGCAGGATGCCGCCCACGGCATCCTGACAACCGATACCGTACCCAAGGGCGCATCGCGCCGGCTGGATATCGACGGACACACGGTGACCGTGACCGGCATCGCCAAGGGCGCCGGCATGATCCGCCCGGATATGGCAACCATGCTGGCATTTATCGCGACGGATGCCGGTCTCGGTGACGCCCTGCTGCAGACCTGCCTGGAACGCGCTGTCACCGGTTCCTTCAACCGGATTACCGTGGATGGTGACACCTCGACCAATGATGCCTGCGTGCTGGTGGCGACCGGGCTCAGTGATTTGCCGGCCATACTGACAGCAGACAGTCATTATGAAATGCTCTGCGAGGCCGTTGTGGATATTTGTACAGAACTTGCACAGGCGATTGTCCGTGACGGCGAGGGTGCTACAAAATTCGTTACTGTTGCGGTAGAACACGGCATGAGTACGGATGAATGTCTCCAGGTTGCCTATACCATTGCGCACTCGCCACTGGTGAAGACGGCCCTGTTTGCCAGCGATCCGAACTGGGGACGTATTCTTGCCGCTGTCGGCCGCGCCGGCATTCCGGACCTGGACCTGGCCGGCGTGGATATCTTTCTCGACGAGGTCTGTATTATCAGCCACGGCGAGATTGCGGCCGATTACCGTGAAGCAGCCGGACAGCAGGTAATGGAGCGGGATGAAATCACCATTCGTACCGTGCTGGGACGCGGCAATGTTTCGGAGCGGGTCTGGACCTGCGACCTGTCGTATGACTATGTAAAGATCAATGCGGAGTACCGCAGCTGATACGTGGTCAGGTAGGACCCGCGCCCCGCGGGGAAAAGCATTCCCGGCCGGGGGCCGGTCCTACTGACAGATCCGCCATGCAGTCGCACAGGCACGATGCCGTTCTAGTCATTGCCAGGATTTGTGTCGGTAACACGGCTGCCCGGGATGCGATTGGATTCATCAAACCAGGCACCGAGGTCGATCAGCTTGCAACGTTCGCTGCAGAACGGTTTCCAGCGCTGGGCGGCTGACCATACGACTGGTGTTTCACACACCGGACACCTGACCGTCTTGTTCCCGGGTGATGGCTGCATGTGGGCTGGTCGCGTGTCAGCTGCTGTCAGATTGCACAACATGCCAGTTCAAACTGGACATCCTGGCTGGTCTGGCTTGCACGGTCCTCGATCGTGGAAAAGTCGAGGAAGCGTGCGGTAAAACGGTGCCGGCCACCACTTAACTCTGCATAGTAGGGGGCTGTCGCAGGCAGCGCAATCCGCACCAGCTGGAATGGCAGGTTGGGGTCGAGGGTCTGCTGGTATACGCCGTTTTCCGCAATGGCCGGCTTGAGCTCGGCACTCTCCCGCGTCAGTCTTATAATCAGCTGGATGGCCTGGCCCATGGCATCGAATTTTTCCAGCCAGCGGTACAGGTCTTCGGTGCGTTTTCTTGCGGGTTGCTGCAGCCAGTAATGAAAGGCCGGGACATCAAAATCACAGGTCCCGCCGGGTATGGCGCTGCGTTGCCGGATACTGGTCAGGAATTCGCTGTTCTTCAGCTCACTGGCAATCTGGCCATTGATCCGTTGCAAACCGTCCATGCGCTCGGCAAGACTGTCCAGCAGCGTCGTCAGTTGCCGCTGGTCGATACCGGGACTTTCTTCAAGCCGTTTCAGGTTGCTCGCGTGGCGTTCGAGTTCCTTCAGGACCTCGGATTTCAGGTTGGTATTGCCGAGGATGGAAAGAATCTCGAGGATGCAGTTCAGCGTTGCACGGCTGTCCCATTCCGCGCCCCGCTTGACATGATGTGCCGCCTGTTTGAACAGGTATTCCAGCCGCAGGAAGGTTCGGATACGTTCATTGAGTGGTTGTTCGTACAGGATGCTTTGGGTGACAGTACAGGACTGATTGTCGAGGGCGGCTTCCACGGGTTCATATTGTCGCGCAGCTGACTGCTGCACGCAAATCAATTCCTGGCCGACAGCGACAGATATTTTTCATGCAGCGTCTGTACCGTTGCCGCAAGCTCATCCAGCGATCCCGTGTTGCTGATAACGTCATCCGCGGCAGCCAGTCGTGTTGCGCGTTTGACCTGGGTCTCGAGGATGGGCCGGATCCTGTCCACGGAGAGTCGGTCCCGTGCAGCTGCCCGGCTGATCTGCAGCGCTTCCGGAACATCGATGACCAGTACCCGGTCGACCAGGTCGGTTTGCCCGGTTTCCAGTAGCAGGGGGATGCTGATGATGCAGTAGGGCGTCTGCACGGAGTCTACTAACTCATTGATATTATTACGTATTAATGGATGAAGGATGGCCTCGAGCCGGTGCCGGCTGGCGGGGTCGGCAAACACCCGCAGGCGCAGCTTGCCCCGGTCCAGGCGCCCGTCCGCGGCCAGATACTCCGGACCAAACTCCGTGATGATAGCAGCCAGTGCCGGCTCACCCGGTGCCACCAGGGCATGGGCCAGTTCGTCGGCATCGATGACCGCTACCCCCTGTTCCCTGAACAGGGCGGCACAGGCACTCTTGCCACTGCCGATCCCGCCGGTGAGCCCGATGACGAGAGGGCCGGGACCGGATGCAACTTTGCCAGGTGTGGGCACGGGGTCTAGTGCTCTATCAAGGTGATAATTACGGGTTCAGCGTCCCTGCGGTGTTTCGCAGCAAGGCGCAGTGCGAAGGTAATGGCTATTCCCTTGTCGAGCACTGGAACGCTGCTGCGGGACACCACAGGGACGCCCTCCGGGTTAGCTTGTCAACGTCCACGGACTGCGTTCCGCCTCTTGACAAGGGAATGGCCAAAGCTGGCCCCGCGAGCGCAGCGAGTGCTTTGGGTCTTGCCTGCGAGGCGCGCCTTGCCGTGAACGTTG
>JAUVNM010000343.1 GCA_030599705.1 Gammaproteobacteria bacterium | reverse complement strand
CATAACCGGCCAGCGTTGCGAACTGGTGCACCTCGCGTGCGGCACCGGTCTCGACCACCAGGCCGGACTCGGTGCGCAGGCCGGTGCGTACCAGGTGATGATGCACGGCCGCGGTAGCCAGCAGCGCCGGTATGGCCACGTGATCAATATCGACGGCGCGGTCGGACAGGATCAGGATGTTATAGCCCTCGGTGACCGCCTGCTCGGCCTGATCACAGAGCGCAGTTACCGCAGCCTGCATGCCGTCGGCACCCTGCATTGCGGGATAGCAGATATCCAGGGTGCGGGTGCGGAATATGCCGCCGGTGTGGTCCTCGATGTGGCGAATGCGCTCAATATCAGTATTGGTCAGAATCGGCTGGCTGACCTCGAGGCGCATGTGTTCACCGACGGATTCATGGCCGAGCAGGTTCGGGCGCGGCCCGATGAGCGAGACCAGTGACATCACCAGTTCCTCGCGGATCGGGTCAATCGGCGGGTTGGTGACCTGTGCGAAGTTCTGTTTGAAATAGTTCGATAGTGGCTTGGATTTGTTCGACAGCACGGCAATCGGATTGTCTGCACCCATCGAACCGATGGCCTCCTGGCCGGTCACGGCCATCGGCGTCATCAGGAACTTGAGGTCTTCCTGGGTATAACCAAAGGCCTGTTGCCGGTCGAGCAGGGTGTCATGGTCCGGCACCATCGGGCTGATCTCGCCCGGCAGGTCCTGCAGCCGGATCTGGGTCTTGTCGAGCCACCCCTGGTAGGAGTGCTTGCCGGCAAGCTCGGCCTTGATCTCGGCATCGTCGATAATACGACCCTGGTCGGTATCGATCAGGAACATCTTGCCGGGTTGCAGGCGCCATTTCTTGACGATGTGCTCCTCGGGGATATCGAGGACGCCCATCTCCGAGGCCATCACCACCAGGTCATCATTGGTGATCAGGTAACGTGCCGGACGCAGCCCATTGCGGTCGAGGGTGGCGCCGATCTGGCGGCCGTCGGTGAAGGCCACGGCCGCGGGTCCGTCCCAGGGCTCCATGACCGCGGCATGGTATTCGTAAAAGGCGCGGCGCTGCTCGTCCATCAGCGGGTTGCAGACCCAGGCCTCCGGGATCAGCAACATCATGGCATGCGCCATCGAGTAACCGCCGGTGACCAGCAGTTCCAGTGCATTGTCGAAGCAGGCGGAGTCGGACTGGCCCTCGGCGATCAGCGGCCAGAGCTTTTCCAGGTCATCTCCGAACAGTTCCGAGGCCATCGAGTGGCGGCGTGCGTTCATCCAGTTGATGTTGCCGCGCAGCGTGTTGATCTCGCCATTGTGCGCGATCATCCGGAACGGCTGCGCCAGGTCCCAGGACGGAAACGTGTTGGTGGAGAAGCGCTGGTGCACCAGTGCGAGTGCCGAAACGACGCGCTCGTCATTGAGATCGGCGTAGTAGCGGTCTACCTGGTTGGCCAGCAGCATGCCCTTGTAGGACAGCGTGCGACACGACATCGACGGCACGTAAAAACATTCACTGCCCTCGAGGCCGGAGCTGCGCAGGGCATTTTCCACCTGCTTGCGGATGACAAACAACTTGCGCTCGAAGCTGTTGTCCGTAGCGCAGTTGGCGCCGCGGCCGATGAACAGCTGGCGCACTACCGGCTCCACGGCCTTGACGCCTGCGCCGACGCCGGTGTTGTCGGTCGGCACATCGCGCCAGCCGAGCAGTGACTGGCCTTCGTCGATGATGGTGGTTTCCAGCAGAGTCTCGCAGTGTGCACGAGTGGCTGCGTGCTGCGGCAGGAAGAGGACGCCGACACCGTAATCGCCGGGAGGGGGCAGGGTAAACTCGAGTGCGGCGCATTCCTCGCGCAGGAAGCTGTCCGGGATCTGCATCAGGATGCCGGCTCCGTCTCCGGCCAGCGGGTCGGCGCCGACGGCACCGCGGTGGGTCAGGTTTTCCAGGATCTGCAGGCCCTGGCGGACGATCGCGTGACTCTTGCGGCCCTTGACGTTGGCAACGAAGCCCACGCCACAGGCATCGTGCTCGTTGGCGGGGTCGTACAGGCCCTGTCGGGGCGGCAAACTGCCGTGCTTCATTGGCTACATCCCGGTTGTGCTGCGTCCCCTGTCCGACCGCTGGTCAGCGGCGCTGGCGCGGACAATAAAAACGCTTATATTACAATTAGTTATATAGTATTCTGCGCGGTCAGGCGGTGCCTGTTTGAGCCGCGGCCAAAAGGCCGGACAGTATAGCGCCGGAGGCCACGGGGTTCAATTTGGGAAGGCCGGTTTTTCCTCTGGGTTTTCAGAGGTATGCAGGGGGGGAATCAATCCGATTGTGCCTGCAGGAACACCACCTGGTAGCCGCGCTGCAACTGCTCGTCGCGCACCTTGAGCAGTGCGGCCTCGGCCTGCTCGCGGTCGTCAAAGTGTTCGCGCCGCACCCGGCCACTGCTGCCCTGGTAGCCCCATTCGCGCAGCAGCGTCCAGCCCTCCAGCAGGTCTTCCTGCAGGTGCAGATGATAATAGCGTGGCGCCTTGTCACCCGTGGGCGGGATTTGCATGTAGATGCGCATGGTTTTTGTTAAATCATGATTTCACGCTGTTCGATAAAAATACATTGCCACAGAGATCACAGAGTACACAGAGAGAAGCTAAAACGCTTCGGAATAAAATTTATGATTGAAAATATTTTTT
>JAUVNM010000304.1 GCA_030599705.1 Gammaproteobacteria bacterium | reverse complement strand
TCAGGCTATCGATGGGAACCCTTTTCGGTATGCGCCATGTCAACCAGCTTGTTGGCGAGATCCATGTACTCCTGGCGGAAGCCATGCAGCGGGTGACTTTCATCACCGGCAAAGTAATCTTCCATCTCGACACCATTTTCATGCTCGTAGTCGATGAATTTCTTCTGCATTTCCAGCAGCTTTGCGATCAGTTCCTGTTTGTCACTCATTGTCCCGACCCTCGGTGATTAGATAACTGTATTAAAATCCTGAATGTAAGCCCAATATAGCCCGTTGCCCCACCCCCGAAAATATCCCATATGGGCAGTCAGGGTGACGGGCGCGCGCCGATCCCGTGAGTATAACAGTCTAGCCGCCGTCATCTTCCTGGACTGGCCGGATGCCCTTGTGCGGGATAAACAGGCCACAACCGGTCTTGCGTCCACCACCGAGACCCTGCTGCTGCAGGCGGACCGACTGCTCCGGCTCCAGTTCGGCCACCATCAGGCTGCGGGAGAATACCGGAGCGTCCGGAAAAGAATGGGTATGCGGCATCCCGCACAACATCTTGCGACACGGGATGCCCCGGCTGCCAAGTTCCTCGGCCACCTGCTCGAGGAACTGCCCCTCGTCGATTGCTTCCTGCGTCAGGATATAGCGCGAAAACAGGGTCGAGATGGTACTCAGCAAGTGCACGGAAGACTGGCTGACCTCCATGGAATGACCAGCAATATCCAGCATCCTGCCGGTCAGTTTACCGGCATCATCCAACCGGTGTTTTGGCAATCGCAGCCGCAGGCGGGTCCGCCGGGAAAGGTGCAATACTTCCGTTGACGGGTCTTCCGGCCGCGTCCAGCCGTGGCCGGAAGACGCACCATGGACCAGGTGGATCCCTGCCTGTTCCTCCTCTGCAAGCCAGGGCAGCGCTTCCAGCAACGCAGTCGACAAGGGATGGGCGTGATCGACAGGCAGGGTCGGGCACTTGATATGAAATACCAGGTCAACCACAGCATCCGGCACTACGAATTCAGTATTTTTTTCGCGGTCGTCATTCCAGAACATGCGCTTCCAACTCCAAAAACGTTCTCAGTTTTTTCGTGCCGCCGAGAAGGCCGCCTCCAGACGGTCTTCCCAGTCTTCCGGCGTATCCGGGAACGGTGGCCGGACATCCATGCGGAAAAACATTTCCCCGTCACTGGCGCGTTCTGTTATGACCTGCTCAAGGGCCGTAAATGACTCCAGGTCATGATCCTGCAGTAACACCTCGCTCAACCAGAGCATGTCGTTTCTCCAGAACTGTATTTCACGCCAGTATCACGAATCCTGTCATGATAGCGGGCGCGGAATAACAACCGTTCCCGGCCGGTTGCCGCATCATCGATAAATGCCTCGCGCTTGTGCAATATATTATTGCAGATTATTCCCTGTCCCGCGTTCAGTCGGTGCCGGAATATACAGGCGGAATCGCTTTCCAGCAGCTCCGTCAGAAACCCTGTCGCCAATCGCGTAATTTTATCCTGCTTCCAGTGGATGCTCCGGGTACGGGCCGTGTAGCGCATGTGCAATGCACCGCTCTGCGGTTCGATCGAAAACACCGGACCGGACTGTGCCGGACGGATTTCAGCGCCAGCTTCCACATTCGCCGGAATGGTCATGGCATCCGGCTGCATCAGGGCCACGATATAGTCCGGGTTCTCGTCACGCAGCAGCAGCCAGGCAATTTCATGGTCAAGGTAAAGATTGTCGCCACCCTCGGCGGACGTGGATACACAATGCATCACCACGCCGCGCACCTGTTCCTCCGGCTTGTTGTAGTAGCCATCGGTATGCCAGTTCAACGGGCGGTTTGTATAAGGGATGTAATGGGTGCGCTCTCCGGCAGGCACGACCCTTAAAGTGGTAATGCTGTCTTCATCGGCACGCAGGTTGTTGTCAAGGTTCTGCAGGCCGAACTGCCGGCCGAGGTCCCGTAGCTGGCGCTTGCCGGCCGGTTCCCCGCCGCTCACTTCGTAGATGGCCGCGTTGGCCTTGCCGCACCGCGTCAGGATAGCCTGGTACTCGGCTTCATCCAGCTGGCCCGGGTCCTTGATCTTCACCAGGAGGTCCGCGGCCGAGCGTGGATAGTCGGCCAGCTTCCACTCGCGCCAACGCTGGCAGGCGCTATCATTACCCGGCAAAAACGGGCTGGACTGGGTGACTGGATCCGACATATAACCTGTGCCTGGATGCGCATGGAGCGCTGTCTGTACAATCAGGATATATTACTAATACAAGATATTTTAATACACGGAAACCTTGATCCGGCAGCGGGTCATAGGTTGTTGATAATGAGATTCATTCTCATTTAAATGAGGGAATGTACCCCGGGCAGCGTCAGGTAACAGAACGCAAACCCTGCACAAGTGCACGTTACTATAAGAAAAAATTGTACGCATATTAGTTTTTCAATACAGGACGACTAACTACCAGAATTTAAATAATAATTTTGCCAATATCCCTTTCTGGATACAGCCCCCCAAGTACGCCACCCCATGGGTAGGATATGTTCATTTCGGAGGCACACCTAGAATTCATCTTATCAAGAGTTGGACCGTCTACACCCGATCATAACTCGCTGATTTATGAGTTACCTGAGCAGTCTTCAGGTAACAGCGCGCTTGATTTGTGACATACCAGGAATCCGTTGGGGTTTGCGAAAACAACAGGAGAGCACCATGGCCAAGAACACCTATCCAACACCCATGCTTGACGAGCTCGAAAACGGCCCCTGGCCGAGTTTCGTCACCGGTATCAAGCGCCTGCGGGATGAACATCCGGACGCACGCATCAATTCGGTCACCAACAGCCTGTTGGGTCAACTGGAGCATTCCTATGAAACCCGCAAGGGTTACTGGAAAGGCGGCACGGTCAGCGTCTACGGCTATGGCGGCGGCATCATCCCGCGGTTCTCCGAAGTCGGCGATGCCTTCCCGGCGTCGAGGGAATTCCACACCCTGCGGGTCCAGCCGCCGGCGGGCAACTTCTACACCACCGACATGCTGCGCCAGCTGGGCGACAGCTGGGAGAAATGGGGTTCCGGCCTGGTGACCTTCCACGGTCAGACCGGCAACATCATGTTCATCGG
>JAUVNM010000310.1 GCA_030599705.1 Gammaproteobacteria bacterium | reverse complement strand
GTCTGGCGGAATAAATTCCGCCCTACAACACCGTTCTTTGTAGGGCCGAATTTATTCGGCCTGTTACAAACTGAGCCACTACTGATTCGCAGGGTGCGTTGTGCGGGCTAATTGACCGCCAGGTGATAAATCCTGGAAAACCCTTCGCCGGCCAGTAACCGGGCCGCATGGTGGCAGTGAAATCCGTTGTCACTGCACAGGATCACCGGCCGCTGCCGATTCAGGTAACGGAATTTCCAGCGGAGCGCCGCAACCGGCAGGTTCAGTGCACCGGGTAGCGCATTGCGGACAAAATCTGCCGGCGACCGGACATCGACCAGTTGTCCACCGGTCGCCAGCAGTTGTGCGGCTGAATCCGGGGAAAGGGACTCCCCGGTCGCACCGCCAGTACGAATCACAGGATTCATACCTTGTAGTGCCGCTCGCCGTTATCACAGTCCTTGACGTCACGACAGCCTGAGCCACACTGCTTCATGACACAGTTCCTGATGAACATCGCAACCGCGACAACCACTACAACCATTGCAGTAATCGTTAAACCATCGATGTACATGGCACACCTCCTGTTTCAGTAACGTATTACAGACAATCGTTATATTAGCGTATTCTAATAATTTGTCAACTATGTAAATCAATGACTTATATATTTTCTGGTACCCAATCCTCGAGGAAATGAGAAGTTTCAGGGGGTTGTTAACCCTGCGGCGCGCGCTCGCAGAGGGTGCGCAGGCTCTCCGGGACGTCCGGCGGACATTCACCGCAACGCTGGTTGCCGGGAACCGCCAGATCGATCTGCTTCGGATACGGCAGATCCAGGCCATCCATGAGGACGACGAAGTCATCCAGGGAACGGTTGCCGCCGAGTCGCACATTGCGTTCCCTTTCCTGCTGTACCGTCGATACGTAGTGCTGCCGGTAATCATGTCCCGGGTACACCAGGGTATCGGGCGGCAGCGTGAACAGCTTTGCATGGATGGAGCGGTACAGAGTCGCCGCATCACCGCTCTGAAAGTCGGTGCGCCCGCAGCCGTCGATCAACAGGGCATCGCCGGTGAACACCCGCCGCGTATCACCCCGCTCCAGCAGGTAACTGTGGTGCGTCGAGGTATGCCCCGGCGTAAACAGCGGCTGCAGCTGGACATGGCCGACCGGGAAGGGTTTACCCTCTTCCACACCCAGATCGGTACACGGTAACCGGTCCATGGCCGGGCCCGCGATTTGCGATCCGGCCAGTTGCTTCAGCCGGCGGGCAGCCGTCAGGTGATCGGCATGCACATGGGTTTCCAGTGAGGCCAGCAACTGCAGACCAAGCTCGTTGAGGAGGGCCAGGTCACGCTCCACGGTCTCCAGTACCGGATCAATCAGTATGGCCTTGCCGGATTCGGAATCACCGACCAGGTAGGTATAGGTACTGGATTTCGGCTCAAACAACTGTCGAAAGATCATACTGGCTACACCTGCTACAGCGCCTTCTTGCAGAAATACCAGTCCGTGCACTCGTAGCCTTCATTGAGGCGCGCTTCGGCGGCAGCAGCGGTCGCCGGTGGCGGCACGATGACCTTGTCACCCGGCTGCCAGCCCTCGGGCGTGGCGATACCGTTGGCGTCCGAGGTCTGCAGGGCCGTGACCAGGCGCAGGAACTCGTCGATCGAACGGCCGTTGGTCATTGGATAATAGACCATGGCACGCAGCACGCCCTTGTCATCAATAATGAACGTGGCGCGTACCGCGGAGGTATCACTGGCGCCTGGCTGGACCATGCCGTAGCTGTTGGCCACGTCCATGGAAAGGTCCGCGATAATCGGGAACGGAATATCCACACCGAATTTTTCCTTGATGTTGCGTACCCAGGCGAGGTGCGCATAGTGACTGTCGATGGACAGGCCCAGCAATTCCGTATTCAGCGCCTGGAACTCATCGTGGCGTTTTGCGAATGCCATGAACTCGGTGGTGCACACCGGTGTGAAATCGGCCGGGTGGGAAAACAGCACCAGCCATTTACCCTGGTAGTCAGATAACTTTTTCACGCCATGCGTGGTGACCGCCTCGAAATCCGGGGCCGGCCTGTTCAGTTCCGGCATGACATTCGGACGCTGCCCATCGGTAATTGTGTTCATGTGTGATCCTCTCTGGTTCTGGTTGTGAAAAATACGTCGTCATCGCAATTCACAATCCATATTATGGATCCGGTGTTAATAGATCTAATCAAATATATCAAATATATCGATAGTTATTCTCTATTATTAAAATAGCAGAAATATATATCTTATTGAATTATAAGATTATTTTATGCTTCTCTAGATGAGCGTGTCTACGCAGCTATGGTGCCAGGCCTTGACGGCCGACTTCACTGCGTCGATGACGCGCGGGCGCGGGAAGGTCTTGCGCCACGCCAGCGCAACCTGGCGGCTGGGGACCGGCTCCCGAAAACGGCGAATGGTCAGCAGGCGTTGTTGATAGCGGTCTGCACCGGCGGCGGTACACGGCAGCACCGTAACGCCCATCCCCGAGGCCACCATGTGGCGGATGGTTTCCAGGGAGCCGCCCTCAACCGTCTTCTGCATGGAATGCTCACCACCATCATCCCGCAGGCAGTCCGGACACGCCTTGATGACCTGTTCACGAAAACAGTTGCCACTGCCCAGTAACAACAACGAGTCATTGACCAGTTGCCGCTGGTCAATGACATCCTGCGCACCCAGGGGATGGGCGGTCGGCAGCAACACCACGAACGGTTCTTCATACAGCGGCAAGGCCAACACCCCCGGCTCTTCATAGGGCGGCGAAATGAAGATGACGTCGAGCTGCCCCTGCTTGAGTTTCTCCGTCAGTTGCGCCGTGTAGCTTTCTTCCACGAACAGCGGCATCTGCGGCGCCAGTTCGTGCAGGTTCGGGATCAGCTCCGGAAACAGGTAGGGCCCGACCGTATGAATGGCACCGACGCGCAATGGCCCCGCCAGCTGATCCTTGCCGGCGGCCGCCAGCTGCCGGATGACTTCGGTTTCCTC
>JAUVNM010000211.1 GCA_030599705.1 Gammaproteobacteria bacterium | reverse complement strand
CAGTGGCCTGGCGCTGGGTGACAATGGTCGGGCGCTGGTGCTTATGGGCGTTGCCGGGATCTTTATCAATACCATCCTGATGGTGCTGAACCTGCTGCCCTTACCGCCACTGGACGGTGGCCGGGTCATGACCGGCCTGCTGCCCGGGCCGCTGGCATACCGTTTCAGCCGCATCGAGCCGTATGGTTTCTTTATACTGGTCGCGCTGCTGGTTACGGGTCTGCTGGGTGCATTGTTGTGGCCGGTGATCGAGTTTTTCATGAGCCTGATGGCGGGGATATCCGGCCTCGAACCACGCACCTTTTTACGGGTACTGATGGCCATGTTGGGTAAATAGGAGAGCGATTACAGCAATGATTACGCAAAGTCGCGTACTGTCCGGCATGCGCCCGACCGGGCGCCTGCATCTCGGGCACTATCATGGCGTCCTGAAGAACTGGGTCAGCCTGCAGCATGAATATGACTGCTTCTTTTTTGTGGCGGACTGGCATGCGCTGACCACCCATTACGAAGACTCGCAGATTATTTCCGGGAATGTCTGGGACATGGTGATTGACTGGCTCGCGGCCGGCGTCAACCCGGAGTCCGCGCAACTGTTTATCCAGTCACACGTGCCGGAGCACGCGGAGTTGCACCTGCTGCTGTCCATGGTGACGCCGCTGGGCTGGCTGGAGCGGGTGCCGAGCTACAAGGACCAGCAGGAACGCTTGCGCGAACGCGATCTCGCGACCTATGGTTTTCTGGGATACCCGTTATTGCAGAGTGCCGACATCCTGGTCTACGGGGCGAGCATGGTGCCAGTCGGTGAGGACCAGGTTGCCCATGTGGAACTGACGCGCGAAGTCGCACGCCGCTTCAATCATATCTTCGGGCGGGAACCCGGTTTCGAAGCGGCGGTAGTCGCGGCCATCAAAAAAATGGGCAAGAAGAACGCGAAGCTCTACAAGGAGCTGCGCAAGCGTTACCAGGAGCAGGGCGACCACGAGGCGGTTGTAGTCGCCCGTGCCCTGTTGCAGGATCAGCAGAATCTCGCCATCACGGACCGCGAGCGCCTGCTGGGCTACCTCGAGGGCAGTGGCCGGCTGATTCTGAGCGAGCCGGAGGCGCTGTTGACGCCGGCATCGAAAATGCCGGGCCTCGACGGGCAGAAGATGTCCAAGTCCTATGGCAACACGATCTCGCTGCGCGAAGACCTGCAGGCAGTGGAGCAGAAATTGCGCACCATGCCGACCGACCCCGCCCGGGTCCGGCGTACCGACCCGGGCAATCCCGAACTCTGTCCGGTGTGGCAGCTGCACCAGGTCTATTCCGGCGACGCGGTCCGGGACTGGGTACGGGAGGGCTGCACCAGTGCCGGCATCGGCTGCCTGGAATGCAAGCAGCCGGTGATCGACAGCGTACTGGATGAGCTGCGCCCGCTGCAGGAACGCGCCCGTGAGTACGAGCAGGACCATGCCCGGGTCCGTGCCATTATCCACGCGGGCTCGGAGGCCGCGCGTGCGGTTGCCCGGCAAACCCTGGAGGAAGTGCGCTCCGTCATGGGGCTGGTGTACGACTGAAAAAAGCCTGTACCAGGCCGAATAAATTCGGCCCTACAAAGAACGCTGTTGTAGGGCGGAATTTATTCCGCCAGACAAACTTTCGAAGAAATAGCGACATAGCCTGGAAATTACGATAGAATCCTGCGGACGGCGGAAGTCGTCCCTCGGTTTTGTGCAGGCTATTCAACGACCAGGGAATTACATGATCGAGAATCAGAGCGGCGCAGATTCCCCCGAGCTCCAGCAACAGGAAGAACTCCCCCTCGCTATCGTTCAGGGACAGGCCCTCGACTCCCTGCCCACGGACCTCTATATCCCCCCCGATGCACTGGAAGTCTTTCTGGAGGCCTTCGAAGGCCCGCTGGACCTGCTGCTGTACCTGATCCGCAAGGAAAATCTCGATATCCTGGATATTCCGGTTGCCGAGATAACGCGGCAATATACTGATTATATTGGACTTATGGAGACTATGCGGCTGGAGCTTGCCGCTGAATACCTGGTGATGGCGGCCATGCTGGCGGAGATCAAATCGCGCCTGTTACTGCCGCGGCCGGCCGGCGCTGCGGAGGATGAGGACGACCCGCGCGCCGAGCTGATCCGCCGCCTGCAGGAATACGAGCGCTTCAAGCAGGCCGCCGGGGACCTCGATGAGCTGCCGCGGTTGGGCCGGGACGTGTTCCAGGCCGAGGCGGACCCGGGTGAGCAGAAGGTGTTGCAGCTGCCGCCGGAGGTTGATCTCCAGGACCTGATTAGCGCGTTCCAGGATGTCATGAAGCGTGCCTCCATGTACGAACACCATCATGTGCAAATGGAATCACTGTCGGTGCGCGAGCGCATGTCCGCCGTACTGAACGCCGTCCAGACAAACCATTTCACCGGATTCACGGACCTGTTTACCGTGGAAGAGGGCCGCATGGGTGTGGTTGTGACCTTTCTGGCAGTGCTGGAACTGACCAGGGAAGCGCTGATCGAATTGACCCAGGCGGAAGCGTTTGCACCGATCCACATCAAGGCCGCGAGCCAGCCGGAAGCCATTCCGGAGCTGGCCTCTGCATAACAGGAAACGCAAGCATGGATATCGATAAACTGAAACAGATTGCCGAGGCCATCCTGCTGGCTGCGGGAAGGCCGTTGACCCTGGACCAGATGCTGGCGATGTTCACGGAAGAGGACCGGCCGGAGCGCGGCGACATGCGCACGGCGTTGTCCGCGCTGGAGTCTGATTTTGAGACCCGCGGCATACAGCTGGTGCAGGTTGCCAGCGGTTACCGGATCCAGGTGCGCGAGGAAATGCAGCTGTGGGTAGCGCGCCTGTGGGAGGAGAAGCCCAGCCGTTATTCCCGCGCCTTGCTGGAGACCCTTTCCCTGATTGCCTACCGGCAGCCGATTACGCGTGGTGAAATCGAGGAAGTGCGTGGGGTCAGCGTCAGTACCTCCATTATGAAGACCCTGCTGGAGCGTGAATGGGTCCGGGCCGTCGGGCACCGCGATGTTCCCGGCCATCCAGCGATGTACGGCACCACCAGGCAGTTCCTTGATTACTTCGGTCTCAAGAGTCTCGATGAACTGCCCACGCTGGCCGAGCTGCGTGATCTCAGCACCATTGGCGCCGAGCTGGAACTCGACCTGTCGGATATCCCGGGACTGGATGCCGAGTCGGCAAACGATGATGGCGAGGCCGAAGCCGAAGCTCCTGCCGCAGCGGAAACCGGGGACTTGCCGGCAACCGAACCCGTCGGGGACGAGGCCGCTTCCACCCTGCATTAATCCCCGCAAGGGGCTTGCCCGTACACCGTTTTTCGAAACACCGCCCCCTGTAGGAGCGGGCATGCCCGCGAATGCGGTCTTCACGGTTATCGAATTCGCCAGCAAGCTGGCTCCTACAGGTTCTGCACGCATTCCCTGTAGAATCCTCTCCATGTCGGAACGCTTGCAAAAGATCCTCGCCCGTGCCGGTTATGGTTCCCGGCGCGAGATCGAGTCCTGGATCGCGGCCGGACGGATTTCCGTCGATGGTGAAGTCGCGCAGCTCGGGCTGTGTGTCAGCGGCCGGGAGGAAATCCGGATCGATGGACGTAGCGTTGCACTGGAAGCGGCGGTCAACCGGCAGACGCAACGGACCCTGCTGTATCACAAGCCCGCCGGTGAACTGACAACGCGTTCCGACCCTGAAGGGCGGCCGACGGTCTTTGATCACCTGCCGGTCATCAGGACCGGCCGCTGGATCAGCGTGGGCCGCCTTGATCTGAATACCGCCGGTCTGCTGTTACTGACGACCGATGGTGAACTTGCCAACCGGCTGATGCACCCGTCGTACGAGATCGATCGCGAGTATGCCGTGCGCGTGCTGGGACAGATCGGGGCGCCGGTATTCGAGCGCCTGTTGCGTGGTGTTGAACTGGAAGACGGCAAGGCAGCCTTTTCAAGTATCGATGATGCCGGGGGACGGGGGGCAAACCACTGGTACCATGTGATCCTGAAAGAAGGCCGCAACCGGGAGGTGCGGCGCATGTGGGAATCACAGGGGGTAAAGGTCAGTCGCCTCATCCGCGTGCGCTTCGGTCCGGTCAGCCTGCCGCGGCGGTTACGTCCCGGCAAGTACCAGGAGCTGGCACGGCAGGAAGTCAACGCGCTGTACCGGAGTGTCGATCTCAAGCCGCCGCGCATACCGCAGCAACGCACTGCCGGGCAGAAAAAATCCGGTCGTCACAGGAAATGATGTGCCGGGATTAAAGGGTGTCAGAGCACATTTTCTGCTTATATCAGTAGAAAATGTGCTCT
>JAUVNM010000337.1 GCA_030599705.1 Gammaproteobacteria bacterium | reverse complement strand
TTTGAGGCGCATAGTGGGCCTACGTAACGAAAAATTGGGGCTATTTGGGCCGCTCTCCCATCAGCGCAGTAGATTGTTCCTAAGTCCGACAGGCTCCTAGAGTCGTTATTTGGCGGAATGACCGCTCATCTTGATCTCGACCTTGTCCTCGTCCTTCAGGCTGCCGTAGTAGGCGCGCAGAATTTCCAGCACCTCGGGACGCGAGAACTTGTCGGAAACGTCCTCGCCCTCGGACAGCGCCTTGCGCAGCTTGGTACCGGACAGCAGGATGCGGTCCGGGCCTTCATGCGGGCAGGTCTTCATGGACGCCATGCCGTCGCACTTGTTGCACCAGAAGGTCCAGTCGATCTTCAACGGCTGGGTCTCCAGCGAACCGACCGGGATCTCGTCGAAGATGTGGTGCGCATCGAACGGACCGTAGTAGTCACCGACACCGGCGTGGTCACGCCCGACGATCTGGTGCGAACAGCCGTAGTTCTGGCGAAACACCGCATGCAGCAGGGCCTCGCGCGGGCCGGCATAGCGCATGTCCAGCGGGTAGCCGGCCTGGATCACGGTGTTGTCGGAAAAATACTTGTCGATCAGGGTGCCGATGGCATTGCTGCGCACGTCGGCGGGGATATCGCCCGGCTTCAGCTTGCCGAGCAGGGAATGGATCAGCACACCGTCGAGGGTCTCGATGGCGATCTTCGCCAGGTACTCGTGGGAACGGTGCATCGGGTTGCGGGTCTGGAAGCAGGCAATGGTGTTCCAGCCGCGCTTTTCGAACTCGGCACGCGTCTGCGCCGGGGTCATGAACTGGTCGCCGTACTGCTCGGGGAAACCGCCCTGTGACAGCACCTTTATCGGGCCGGCGAGATTCACCTCACCCTGTGCCATCACCATCTTCACACCCGGGTGCTCTTCATCGGTGGTCTTGTAGACCATCATGCACTCGTGTGCCTTGTCGATGCCGTACTTCTCGGTGACCTGCATGGTGGCGAGAATTTCACCACTCTCGGAGTCCGCCAGCGCAATAGCGTCGCCTTCACTGATACCTTTCGCGGTCACTGCATCGGTGGATAAGGTAATCGGGATTGGCCAGAACAAACCGCTGGCCATCTTCATGCCGTCGCAGACGACTTCCCAGTCGGCACGGGTCATGAATCCGTCCAGCGGGGTAAAACCACCAATGCCCATCATGACGATGTCACCGGCTTCACGGGAGGAGACAGTGACCCTGGGGAGGTCTTTGGCGCGCGCCTGCTCGGCGGCCAGTGCATCACCTTCAAGCAGCAACGGTTTCAGTTCGCCGCCGCCGTGTGGCTTTACTAGGTTGGACATGAGACTCCTTGCCGCGATCGTTATCTGTTGTGATTCTGTCGTGTGTTTTTTGCGCTGCGTGTTCGGGTAACCCGTTGGTCACAAACACAGTCCTGCCCATGGCAGGGGTGGCATACGATACCCCTTTGGCCCTGAATTTCAAACCAGTAAAATCTTGCCGGGAATAAACCCCGCTTATTCCCCTGGGTGGCCGTCTGTGTATATATATCTTATTGATATATATCATATTTTTGATAGTTCTATATATACGCATATGCTAATTTACTCCATCTCAACCCATGCAGGGCCACGGGTATTCAGGGCCCGGATGCGGCCCCGGCAATCAGCTGCCCAGGATCATTTTCATCCCCACGAGGACCAGGAATACGGCAAACACCCGCCGCAGGGTCTGCCGTGGCAGGTGATGGGCCAGCCTGGCGCCGAGCGGGGCCAGCAGGACACTGGTGATCACGATGCCGACGACGGCCGGCCAATAGAGGAAACCGGTGTGCAGGCCGGGAGTCCACCCGGCACCGGCGCCCATGGCAAACCCCGCGGCACCGGCGAGCGCGATCGGCAGCCCGCAGGCCGCGGCCGTACCCACGGCGGCGCGAATATCGACCCGGTGCCACAGCAGGAACGGCACGGTCAGGGTACCGCCGCCGATACCCAGCAGCGCCGAAACCAGGCCAATCACCCCGCCCGCCACGCCAAGGCCGGCACGCCCGGGCAGGCCGCGGTGGGGCGCCGGCGGCCGGCCCCGAAGCAGCTGGAAGGCAACCAGGATTTCGAAAATTCCGAACATGAGCGCGAGGCCCGGACTGCTGACCTGCCGGGCCAGCCACGCCCCGGCAAGCGCCCCGAGGACAATGCCAGGAGTCAGCGGCCGGACGATGCTCCAGAGCACGCTGCCGCGGCGGTGATGTGCGCGCAGCGAGGAGAGGGATGTCAGCACGATGGTGGCGAGTGAGCTGCCGACGGCGTAGTGCATCACGCTATCGGGTGCAAACCCCTGCCCGGCAAACAGCAGCGCCAGCGCCGGCACGATCACCAGTCCGCCGCCGATGCCAAGCAGACCGGCCATCAGCCCGGCGATGGCGCCGGTGATCAGGTAGGTCAGTAGTTCCATATGAAAAAATTATCTCTCGCAGAGGCGCAAAGACGCAGAGAAAATCAAAAAAATTGATATTGCCACAGAGGGCACAGAGGCCACAGAGCAATACAATTCAAAATAAAAAATAATCCAGGATCTGGTTTCTTGTAGTCACAAAAGAATTATTACCTATTGGGGGTTTTTTACATTCTCTGTGTTCTCTGTGCCCTCTGTGGCAATATTTTTTTATGTTTCTTCTTTGCATCTCTGCGCGAGACAGGTTTTTTAGCGTATCCAGATGGTCT
>JAUVNM010000044.1 GCA_030599705.1 Gammaproteobacteria bacterium | reverse complement strand
GGCATGGCCCAGGCCAGCCTCTCGACCGGTTCCCGGTCTCACCTTCTCCATGCCTCCCGCGACGATGGACAGGAAGTCCGAGTGTCGTGGAGCACAGGGATGTGCGAGAACGACCCTACCTACGTCCCTGTAGGCAAAAAAAAAGGCCCCGCTGTATAAGCGGGGCCTTTTGTTACCTGCAAATCCGGTGGACTAGAGGCTGTAATACATATCAAACTCGACCGGATGTGTGGTCATGCGCAGGCGCGTGACTTCTTCCATCTTGAGTTCAATATAGGCATCTATCATGTCATCACTGAACACGCCTCCAACAGTCAGGAACTTGCGATCCTGGTCGAGCGCTTCCAGGGCCTGGTCGAGCGAACTGCACACTGTCGGGATTTTCTTTTCCTCTTCCGGCGGCAGGTCATACAGATCCTTGTCCATGGGACCGCCCGGATCGATCTTGTTCTTGATGCCATCAAGGCCGGCCATCATCATGGCAGAAAAACACAGATAGGGATTGCCGCTGGAATCCGGGAACCGGATCTCGATACGGCGCCCCTTCGGGTTCGATTCAAACGGGATACGCACGGAAGCGGAACGGTTACGAGCCGAGTAGGCCAGCATCACCGGGGCCTCAAAACCCGGCACCAAACGCTTGTAGCTGTTGGTGCTGGCATTGGTGAAGGCATTCAGTGCGCGTGCATGCTTGAAGATACCGCCGATGTAATACAGTGCCTGCTGTGACAAGCCACCGTACTTGTTGCCGGTGAAAATGTTCTTGCCGGCCTTGGCCAGCGACTGATGCACGTGCATGCCACTGCCGTTGTCACCAACGATCGGTTTGGGCATGAAGGTCGCTGTTTTGCCGTAACCGTGTGCAACGTTATGCACGACGTATTTCAGGATCTGGTTCTGGTCGGCGCGCGCTACCAGCGTGTCGAATCTGGTGCCGATTTCACACTGGCCCGCGGTTGCCACTTCGTGGTGATGCACCTCGACTTCAACACCCATTTCCTCCAGGGCCAGGCACATGGCGCCACGCAGGTCGTGCAGGGAATCCACTGGCGGGACCGGGAAGTACCCCCCCTTGACGGTCGGGCGGTGACCGATGTTGCCATCCTCGTAGACGCGCTCGGCGTTCCAGGAAGCCTCTTCCGAATCGACCTTGCAAAAGGAACCGCTCATGTCGGCGCCCCAGCGCACGTCGTCGAGCACGAAAAACTCCGGCTCCGGGCCGAAGTAGGCAGTGTCGGCAATCCTGGTGGACTTCAGATAGACCTCGGCACGCTTGGCGATGGAACGCGGGTCACGGTCGTACCCCTTCATCGTGGTCGGCTCGAGGATGTCGCAGCGCAGGTTCACGGTGGGCTCGTCGCTGAACAGGTCCATCACGGCTGTCGTTGAATCAGGCATCAGCACCATGTCGGACTCGTTGATGCCCTTCCATCCGGCAATACTGGAACCATCAAACATCTTGCCATCCTTGAAAAAGGCGGTGTTGACCACGCTGGCTGGCATCGTCACATGCTGCTCCTTGCCAATGGTATCGGTGAACCGCAGGTCGACATACTTGACTCCGTTGTCCTTCAACATTTTCAAAACTTTGGTTGCAGACATTACAACTCCTCCAAATCAGCTGACACAATAAAATCACACACCGCGACCGGTCTGGCAGCGGTTATGTCCAAAAAAAAATCGTGAACGATTCTTGTTATTCAGGAAGCATGAATTATGCCACGGCAACAAGCGCGGCAACTACCGGTTTTTCACCGGCTTAGGACATTTATCCACAAGGCGCATGCACCATCCAGGTGCGCCCCGGCCATTAATGCACCATTATTGTGCGGATTCACCCTCATAATAAACCCGCACTTCACCGATATCTTCCGCGCTGCCGGCCGCCTCGATCAGGTGTTGCGCGCGCGCGCGCAGATCCCCCGAACTGCCGGTTTCCATGGGCACGAACACATCCACATTGACCCGGCCATCGAGGTAATGCAGCACTATCCGGTCGATCACCGGGCGCGGTTGCAGCGCATCCCATTGCGCATCGAGGCGCCGCAGGATCTCGTCGCGCAGCGGCAGGTGGGTGCAGGGCGAGGCAAGTTCATCGTCCTCGGGATCGATATGCACCGTCACGTCGACCACATCGTCATCACTGTCTGTCAAGCGGGTGCGCACACTTTCACCAATCTGGTGACCCTCGGAAACACTCAGCGCCGGATCAACGAGAATATGCACATCCACCAGCGCATCACTGCCGCTGCGCCGCGTGCGCAGCATATGCAGGGCGCGCACCCCGCTGATACCGAGGATGCTCTGGCGAATGGCAGTGACCCGGTCGGTTTCCAGTGAGGTGTCAATCAGCTCCTGCAGACTCTTCCACAACAGGCTCCAGCCGATCTTCGCAATCATCAGGGCCACCGCTACCGCGGCGATGGCATCAAGGTAGGGCCAGCCGGCCATGACCCCGGCAATCCCGATGATCACGACAATGGATGAAATGGCATCGCTGCGGCTGTGCCAGGCATTGGCGAGCAGCATGTTCGAGCGCAGCCGGCGCCCGGCACGGGCGGTGTAGTGATAGATGGCCTCCTTCGCGACTACCGAGATCAGCGCAACCACCAGTGCCGGCCAGCCCGGGTGCAGCAGCAGCGCCGGATCGAGCAGGCGCCTGACTGCATCCCAGCTGATGCCAACGGCCACCACTGTTAATGCCACACCCAGCGCAACGGTCGTGACAGTTTCGATGCGGCCGTGGCCATAGGGATGTTCGGCATCTGCCTCGCGGTGCGCGTGCTTGGCCGCAAACAGCACCATTAAATCAGTGCCGAGATCAGAGAGTGAATGCACCCCGTCCGCGATCAATGCCTGCGACTGCGCGGTAACGCCGACGAGGATCTTCACCACGCCCAGCACCAGGTCAACCACCGAGCCGACCAGCGTCACCTTGCGTACCTCGCGGTAGCGCAGGTCCAGCGTGTTCCGGGCCGTGGCTTCGTTCATGGTTTTTGATTATCCGGTAGCGGGTCAGTGACTGCCGACACGGATGGTAATGGTAATCGTGTCTTCCTGCTCGTCGATATCACACACCTCGTGACCGTGCACCCGGCACCAGGCCGGTATATCGTGGATCACGCCCGGGTCGGTACACAGCACCCTGAGCGAATCACCCGGGTGCAGGTCGGCGACCGCGTCCTGGGTGCGGATCACCGGTAGCGGACACAGCAGGCGCCGGGCATCGACGGACTTCACAGGTACCAGTCAGCCGGTACCTGCCCGGCCGGGTACGGCTTGACCGCCAATGCCCGGGATGCGCCGTCCACCCCGGTTACCTCGACGGTCACATACTCGGCATCCCGACCCTGGCTGAAGCGTGCCGTCAGGCGTGCCGCCAGCTCGATATCACTGTCATCCGGTTCCCCGTCCAGCAACACCAGCGGCCCGCTGTGGCTGGTGGGCAGCAGGTGCACAAAGCGCTTGCGATAGCCTTCCATGAAGCGATTTTCACCTTCCTCACGGCCCACGATCAGCTTGTAGTTGGGGCGCGGCCGGAGATGGCGCCCGACCTTCAGCAGCATGATGTCATCGAGTTCATACTCGCGCTTGCCGCGCGTCGCCCACAGATCCGCCAGCTTTACGGAATACTGTTTGTCGGTCAGGAAACAGCAGCCGCCGGCCGGCTGGGCATAGTCCTCGAAGCCATAGTGCGCCGCCAGCGCCATCTGCGGTTTGCGTGAGCGCCCACTAAAAGCATGCAGACGGTCACGGTCCAGCCAGCCCTCCTGTTCCGGGCGCGTCGCCGGCAGGTTTTTTGCGCACAGCGGGCGCACCAGCCGGTCATCGGCGCCGGATTCGCGCGCCACCACCGGCATGGTATCGCGGCGCTGTGACATCGGCCGCTGGCCGATCACCTCGCCGGTGATGATGCAGTCAAAACCGTTGGCATCGATCCATGCACGCGCCTTGTTCACCATAAAAATCTTGCAGTCCAGGCATGGATTGAGATTGGCGCCGTACCCGTGTTTCGGGTTGATGACGACGTCCTTGTATTCCTCGATAATATCGATCATGTGCAGCTTGATACCAAGTTGCTCGGCCACCCACAACGCATTGTTGCGCTTCGGACGTGCACGGTCCTTTTTACGAATGGCATGCGTGTGGCCTTCCACGCAAAAGCCGGTATAGAAATTGATGCCCTCGACATGCACGCCCTGGTCCATCATCACGCGCGCCGCCAGCAGCGAATCGAGTCCGCCGGAAATCAGGGCAACCGCTTTGCGTTTTTCAGTCATGGCAATTACAGAAGTATTTGGTATTGCTCTCGTCATTCCCGCCTGCGCGGGAATGACGATATAGTAAACGGGTTTCTTTGCGTCTCTGCGGTGAAAAACAAGCTGAAAACCAATAGCTGCATTCTACCCCACGCACAGGGCAGAACGATAATAAGCACAGGGACTCAGTGTTTTTCCGGTGTACCGGCCAGCGGGATGGCGCCACTGGCGGCCACCTGCCGGTAACTGCGCCGGCTGCCCGTTTCATGCCACAGGTCCATGGCCTGGAACGGCGTCAGGATCGAATCACCGCCCAGCTCGCGCATGGCATGCAGGATATCCATGAGAACGACAAAGGCGCGTGACAGGTGTTCATAGACCACCGACCAGCTGTGATCCAACCGGTCCGACAGCTGCCGGTAGGATGACCGGCCCAGGTTGACGAAATAGCTGACCCGGACCAGGCGACGTTCCGCAAGCTGCGGGAACATGCCGGAGAACAGCAGGCAGTGATCGCCGACATCCCGCAGGCGCTCGATGCGCAACTCGCCGGAACATGCGAGGGAGTTAAGGTAGTCTTCGGCAATGATACGGGAAGTGCACTGCGGTTGATTACAAAAGCGCATCAACAGAAAGACAAGATAGCTTTCCAGTGTTTCATCCAGTCTGCGGTCGCAACTGGCCTGGGCTTCCTGTACCAGCGCCTGCCACTGGGACTGGGACGTGGGTTCGAGAATAAGCGCTTGCATGCTTTCCTCCGCCTGGTGATAACAGATTGATCGGCCGCTGCACGGGTATGCTTTAGGGCCATCCCTCCATACCGGCGCCATCCCGCGAACGTCCGGTACTTCAACATTTACCATATTGACAGGGAAAAAGTCACGCAAGTGCCGTTAATTCGTGTATCACTTCCGACCATGTAGGGAAATTTCCAGTGTGGCACGCTATACTTGCCGGTCGGCATAGCGCCTTAATAACGTTACACAACCAGATACTTTCCATCGTGTCCGATACACCCAGAACATTCCAGGGCTTGATACTTGCGCTCCAGCACTACTGGGCAGGCAAGGGCTGCGCCCTGCTGCAGCCCTATGATATGGAGGTAGGCGCGGGAACCTTTCACCCGGCCACCTTTCTGCGGGCTATCGGTCCGGAACCCTGGCGCGCGGCCTACGTGCAACCATCACGGCGGCCCACCGATGGTCGTTATGGCGAAAACCCGAACCGGCTGCAGCACTACTACCAGTACCAGGTGGTACTGAAACCGTCGCCGTTGGAAATCCAGGAACTCTACCTTGAATCATTGCATCAACTCGGCATCGACACCCTGGTGCACGATGTCCGTTTCGTGGAGGATAACTGGGAATCACCTACGCTCGGTGCCTGGGGCCTTGGCTGGGAAGTCTGGCTGAACGGCATGGAGATTACCCAGTTCACCTATTTCCAGCAGGTCGGCGGTCTCGAATGCCGGCCGGTGACCGGGGAGATTACCTACGGACTGGAGCGCATCGCCATGTACCTCCAGGAAGTCGAGAGCGTCTTCGACCTGGTGTGGACGGAGGGACCCGACGGTCCGGTTACCTACCGCGATGTATTTCACCAGAACGAGGTGGAAATGTCGGCCTACAATTTCGAGCAGGCGGATATCGAATCACTGTTTCACTGGTTTGATGTCTGCGAACGCGAAAGTTCGCGCCTGAATGCAGCCGGTCTGCCACTGCCGGCCTATGAAATGGCACTGAAGGCATCGCACACCTTTAACCTGCTCGATGCGCGCAACGCGATCTCGGTCACCGAGCGCCAGCGCTTTATTCTGCGGGTTCGTACCCTGACCCGCCAGGTGGCCGGCGCCTACTACACCCGGCGCGAATCACTGGGCTTCCCGATGCTCGCCGCAGCAGGCAAGCAGCCATGAGCACATCCAGCGACCTGCTGGTCGAGATCGGCACGGAAGAACTGCCGCCGACCGCCCTGCACAGCCTGTGCACGGCATTCGCGGAATCGCTGGGCCGGCTGCTGACAGAACACCACCTGGCACACGCTGACAGCAAAGGCTATGCAGCACCGCGCCGGCTGGCGGTCCTTATCAGGGATGTGCCCGCAAACCAGCCGGATCGCGAAGTGGTCCGGCGCGGACCGGCGTTGACGGCCGCCTTTGATGAAGACGGCATCCCGACCAGCCCCGCGGAAGGCTTTGCACGCTCCTGCGGTGTTCCTGTGGCCGAGCTCGATCAGCTGGAAACCGACAAGGGCAGTTTTCTCGCCCGGCGTTCGGTGGAAGCCGGGCAACCGGCAACCGCGATCATCCCGGAACTCGTGGAACGCGCGCTCAAAGGGCTGCCAATCCCGCGGCGCATGCGCTGGGGCGCCGGTACAGCGGAGTTCGTGCGCCCGGTCCACTGGGTATTGCTGCTGCTCGGGGACCAGGTAGTGGAAGCGGACATCCTCGGTGTGCGCAGCGGCGGCACGACGCGCGGCCACCGTTTCCACTGCAATAAAACCCTCGCCATCAGCCACCCGTCTGACTACCTGCAGACGCTGGAACAGCCCGGCCACGTGCTGGCCGACATGGACCGCCGCCGGGAAGCCATCCGCACCCAGATCATCGAGGCCGGCGCGGCCCTGGGTGGGACTACCTCCATTGACGCCGATCTGCTGGATGAGGTCACGGCGCTGGTGGAATGGCCGGTTGCAATCACCGGCACCTTCGAGGAGCACTTTCTCGAGGTGCCGGCCGAGGCGCTGGTCTCGAGTATGCAGTACCACCAGAAATTCTTCCCCGTCGTCGACGGCAACGGCACGCTGTTGCCGTATTTCATCACCGTCGCCAACATTGCCAGCAGCGATCCGCGGCAGGTACAGGCCGGCAACGAGCGCGTCATCCGGCCGCGCCTGAAAGATGCCGCATTTTTCTGGGACCAGGACCGCAAGGTAGCGCTCGAAAGCCGTGCCGAAAGACTGGCCGGCGTCATCTTTCAGCAACAGCTCGGGTCACTCGCCGACAAGCAGCAACGCATCGCGCGTATTGCAACGCGCATTGCCGAGGCCGCCGGTTTCAATACCGAACAGGTGCAGCGCGCGGCCGCGCTGTGCAAGTGCGACCTGCTGACCAGCATGGTCTACGAGTTCCCGGAACTGCAGGGCATCATGGGCCGCTACTACGCCCGCCATGACGGTGAACCGGTCGAGGTCGCGGCGGCACTGGATGAACAGTACCAGCCGCGCTACGCCGGTGACGACCTGCCATCGACGGCAACCGGACAGGCCATTGCCATTGCCGACCGCCTCGACACCCTGGCCGGCATCTTTGCCATCGGCAAACCCCCGACCGGTGACAAGGATCCGTTCGGTCTGCGCCGTGCCGCACTCGGTGTACTGAGAATTGTTATTGAAAGACGGCTGGATCTCGATCTGCGCACCCTGATCGACACGGCTGTGCAGGGGATGCCGGACGGACTGAACACCGAAACCGTCAGTGCTGCTGTATTCGCCTTCATGATGGAGCGCCTGCGCGGGTATTACCTCGACAACGACTACGACATCGACGTGTTCGAGGCGGTACTGGCCCGGCATCCGCCGCGACCGCTGGATTTTGACCAGCGCATGGCCGCCGTAAAAGCGTTCCGCAACCTGCCGGAATCCGCAAGCCTGGCTGCCGCCAACAAACGCATCGGCAATATCCTGCGCAAGGCGGACAGCGACATCCCCGACGCTTATGCCGGTGAATTGTTACGGGAAGACGCCGAGCAGGCGCTGGCCAGTGCCGTCAGTGATCTCGACAACACGGTCAGCCCGATGCTTGAAAAGCGCGACTACACCAATGCACTGTGCAAGCTGGCCGCGTTGCAGGCGCCGGTCGACCGGTTCTTTGATGACGTCATGGTCATGGATGAGGACACGGCACTGCGCGCTAACCGGCTGGCGCTATTGAGTACGCTGTCGAAACTGTTTCTGCAGGTCGCGGATATATCGCGGTTACAGAATTGAAATACATTACCTGTAGGAGCGAGCTTGCTCGCGAACAGTTCGCGGCCAAGGCCGCTCCTACATGTGATTATTTACAAATGGCAAACTAACCAGGCTCATTAATGACAAGCTCTGACTCCGACCAGGCCATGCGTGCTGCCGTGCAGGCATTCCACGACAAGCACGATTTCAAAAATACCGGTGGTGAGGAACTTGCCTACCGGGTGGCGCTGATGACGGAGGAGCTCGGCGAGATTTCTGCCTGCGTGACCAAGGGCAAGACGACGGAGCAGCTTGCCGAGGACTGCGCCGACCTGTTCATCCTGTTGATCGGTACCGCGATCGCGGCCGACTTTGACCTGGACCAATCATTCTGGGACAAGATGGAAAAGCTCAGGCAGCGCTCAGCACGCATGATCAACGGCCGCATCCGGGTTTCTGAATTCCGGGACACCTGACACAGCGCATGCAACTCATTATTCTCGATCGCGACGGGGTCATCAACGCGGATTCCGATGACTACATCAAGTCACCGGATGAATGGCAACCGCTGCCCGGCAGTCTCGAGGCCATCGCCCGCCTGCACCGTGCCGGTTGGCGTGTGGTGGTTGCCACCAACCAGGCCGGTGTGGCGCATGGCCTGCTGGATCTCGACACCCTGATGCGTATTCACGAAAAAATGCATCGCGCCGTGCGTGATACCGGCGGCCTGATCGATGCCGTGTTCTTTTGTCCGCACGGCCCGGATGACAACTGCGCGTGCCGCAAGCCGAAACCCGGCCTGTATCATGAAATTGCCCGGCGCCTGCGCATCGACCTGACGTCGGACGGCGCCGACGTCGTGGACGTCACGGGCGAGGCGACACTCGACGGCCTGCTCGCCGTTTCCATCGACTCCTCCGCGCCGCGAGCCGGACAGAGGTTCGACGTGCTGATTTGCGGCAGCCGGT
>JAUVNM010000127.1 GCA_030599705.1 Gammaproteobacteria bacterium | reverse complement strand
TGGTTGCGCACTTCAAGCTGGTGGTTTTCGGCGTGCAATGCATCATGCTGCTGTTCGGTTTCCTGCAACCGGGCACTGACAGTTTCATGCTCCGATGCCGTCGTGTTCAGCCGCTCCTGGTCATTGTTGTAGGTTTCCTGCAAGGCCTCCAGTTGCTGCTGCAGCTCCTGCCGCGCCAGAGACCCGGCATCGACCTCCTGCTGTAACGCTGCATTCAGTTGTTGCTGATCTTCCCGTTCTGCTTCCTTGCCTGTGCCCATGTCAGACAGCTGCTGCCGCAGCTCATCCACACCCCTGTCAGCATCGGCACGCCGGTCGACCAGGATGGTGTTCTCCTGGCGTGACAGCTCCAGCTCGCCACGCAGGGTATCCAGCTCACTGTTATGCTGTGCCGTGTCGGCAGCCGCTTGCGTGGCAGTGGCAACCTCTGCATCCCGGACAGCGGCGATGCCGGCTTCAAGTTCCCCGGTGTTTTGCCGGGACTGTTGCAACTCGGCACGCAACCCATCCTGTTCGGCGCGCAACTGCCCGGCAAGCTGCTGTTGCTCATGCAGCGCGGTAAGCGAATCATCGAGTCGCGCCGCCGCTTCCCTGCGGGCCTCTCCCAGCTCGGCCTGCTGCTGTTGCTGTGCCTCGCGCAGTGCATTCTCCAGCCGCTCGACGTCTACCTCGCGGTCTGCCAGATTACGCACGCTGTCCTCATGTGCAATACCGGCCTGCCGGAGGGCCGTGTTTTCCCGGCGCAATTCCGTAATTTCTTCCAATTGTTCTGCCGCCGGGTTAGCCGTCGGCACTGCATTACCGGTTGGCGCTTCGGCAAACCTGGATGTCTGGTCATCCGTATCTGATGACTCCCGTGCATCACGGATATCAACGCTATCTGCACCCGGCTGGTCATGTTCAGGCGTGACCCCGGCGTCCCGGGTTGTATCCGCCGCCGCGGCAAAACCCTCGTCAAGGCCGTTCATCCCGCCATCCAGCACGTACACCTCATATCCCTTGTGGCTGAGGATGAAAGCAGCCGACGAGCTGCGGCGTCCGGTATCGCAGCAAATAATGTACTTCACGTTGAAAACCAGCTCGGGAAGCTCCCCGCGCAGGTCAGAAAGGGGGATATTGACACTGTCTTCGAATGCTCCGGCCGTGTACTCTCCAGACGAACGCACATCGACCCAGACCGCACCGGAATCGACCATAGTGGACGCAGCGTCATAACCGATGTCGCTGATCAGGTGTTTCTGCAGCAGCTCGACGAAGTGTTTCTTGGCCAGGCGCATCAGTACACCGTCCGACAGCATGGTCACCGTGGCATTGCGCCGGGCATCCGAGACCAGAGCATCTTCACCAAAGCTGTCACCTTCCGACAGCTCGGCCAGCTTCAGCATGTCACCGTCGGGGGTTTCCCTGCGGGTCACCGCGCACTGGCCCTGGTGGATGGTATAGAAATAATCCCCCTCGTCACCCTGCTTGATCACCGCCTTGCCGGCGCGCACGGTGACGGACTCCATCTTTAGCAGCAGACGCTGGATAATGGCTGGCGGAATCTTGATGAAGGCTTCCGACTGGAGAATCCGTGTCATCCAGTCTTTATTATCGTCCGCCCCGATTTCAGAAACCTCGGTGGACGATGTCTGGTCCCAGGTCAGAAACACATCCAGTAGCCCGGAATCAATACGCGCAATCACGGCCCTGGTGACGGCACGGGCCGACAAGGGCCGGGGTTGCTGGTTCGCGATCGGGTAGCGGCTCACATCGGTGCCGGCCTCCACTTCGCTGGTGACCTTGCGGTGGCCGTCGATCAGGTTGATCTTTCCGTCCAGCAGGTAAATCGACTCATTATCACGGTTGCCCTTGCGGAACAGGTAGCGCCCCTTGCGTACTTCCTCGATGACGATTTTCCTGGCAACCTGCACAAAGCGGCTTTCTGACAGTGCATTCAGCGGCACCAGGTCCTGGAGGTATTTTTTATCAGCCCGTTTTGACGCTACGCCCATGGGGTGGTGCTTCTCCGGTTATCGACCATGCAGGCAGTCCTGCATGACTGGCCCGTTGCGACCGGCTGCCGCACCCAACATAGCGGCTGAAAATGCTTAAAATTGAGTACCGTACAATCTCCCCGCGGTCATCGCGATGCCGGCCAGCAACACTCCGTTTGTGGCTGACAAGCAACACCTTCGACGGGCCTCGGGGACCCCAGGCAAACCGGTATCGCCCCTGGGCCAACACGATGTGCCTGCCTGTTTCATGTTTAATAACATATAGTTGAGATGGATTCGCAGCGCCCTCGATGAGCCACGCAGGAGACAGCAGCGCCGCTGCAGCCGGCTGTTCCGGGCCTTCACGAATCCGGGCCAGACAGCCATGCTGGCCGCAGGAGACACACAGGCAAAGTTTGATCACATGCATTCCACGGGAGTCAGCAGCAGCGGTAACGGGGCCGTCAGTAATCCGGATGCCGGACACCTGCCGGCCAGTCGCTACCCGTGCCAGGCCCGGTTCCCCGGCAACAGCCACGACCGGTTGCGACAGCCTGCCACCAAAAACAACAGGTGCCGGAAACACTGCTATACAAGGCATTTCCTGCGATCAAAAACACTTTCACATTTTTATTATTGTGCTATCTTACGCGTGCAGTTTTACCAACTACTCTAGAGGAGCAATAGCGAATGGCTGCCAGAAAGAAAGCGACGGCGAAGAAGAGAACAGTTAAAAAGGCACCTGTGAAGCGGGTACCGACCCACAAGACAGCAATGACCAAGTCCGCAATGATGAGCGCCATTGCCGATGACGTTGAACTGACCAAGAAAGAGGTTTCCGCAGTATTTGACTCTCTTGCAACTATTATTCACGGTCACGTCAAGAAAGGCGGCGCTGGCACCTGCACCATCCCGGGACTGATGAAAATCAAGACCGTGCGCAAGCCCGCCACCCGCGCCCGCAAGGGTATCAACCCGTTCACCGGCGAAGAGATGATGTTCAAGGCCAAGCCGGCCCGTAACGTGGTAAAGGTTCTGGCCCTCAAAAATCTGAAAGAGATGGCCTGATATCTGAATACAAACGGGGTCACACCGGTGGCCCCGTTTATGTCTCACATTTTGCAGTTACTCGTCTTCAGCCGGTACTTTCCCGACAATCTGCAGTTTTGCCCGGATAAATTCACGGTGCGGCACGTGCAGCAGGTCCGCAACTTTTCTTACCAGGTGCTCTTCGTGTGCATCTATCCGCCCGTCAGTACAGCTTACCGTCCAGAGCATCCTGATTAACTGCACCTTGTCGGCGGCACTGCACTCGTCGTTGATCAACCGGGTCATGGGATACAGCGAGGTTGCATGTTCAGCCTCGTGCTCGGCCGCTGCGGTGATCTCATGCGTTACCTCGGGCGCTAGTGAAAAATGATCCTCAATGACCCGCCTGACGGCCTGGCGCTCCGCTTCGCTGACCCGTGAATCCGCACGCGCCACCTCCATCAGCAGGGTAGCTGCGGCAAGCTGCAGGGCACGCTCATCATTGCCCTGGGCAGCATGGCCCGCATCGCCCAGGTGTTTTTCCAGGAATGTTTGAATGGTTTCCAGCATTTTTTATATCCTGTATGAAAACGGGAATACAGCCGGGCCAATCAGGTTCGCGTATACTGGGGCACTGATTTTTCAGTCAAGTCGATCGGGTTCCCGTGGCTACACGACATATTACCAGACACAAGGTCATCACCATGCAGTATTCTCTGACAAACAGTCAGGGAGTTGTGGTGCGCGACGCCGGGGAAGTGCCGGTCACCTACCTGCATGGAGCCGGCGTTCTGTTTCCGAAACTCGAGAAGGCCCTGGAGCAGCATGTGGTGGGAGATATTGTCACCGTCAGGCTGTTACCCGATGATGCCTTTGGCAAGCGCAATGTGGACTTGCTGTGCGAGGTCCCGCTGGATGAATTCCCCCCCGGTGAAACCATCGATATCGGCGGCAGCATCGTTGGCAAAAGCGAAGACGGTGTGGAAACAGGCTTCACTGTTACGGACATCAGGGACACCATCGCCTATCTCGACGGCAATCACCCGCTGGCGGGGCAGTCACTGGTATTCGAAGTCGAGGTCCAGGCCATCCGCAACGCTTCCGACGCGGAAATCGAAGCAGACCGGGCCGATACTGATCAGGGAGCCTCTGATTAATCCATCATTCCGGGCGGAGCGTGGCGGACACCCGGACAATAGCGCACACCCTGGCAAGCAAGCGGCGGGCTTACTGACGGTAGATAAACTGTTTCCCACGGAATGAGAGCTGCACGCCTTCCGGCGTAATCTGCTCCAGCAGGGCACCACTATCCAGGCGGTCCCCTTCGCGAAATTTCTTCAGGTTGACGAGAATAAATCGCCTTCGTGGATTGGTGTCATAGACATGCACATCGATCCACGGCGCCGTAAATCCGCTGCGAAACTCGAGCGACAGGTCATCCCAGTATGGCAGTCCGGCGGCGGACTCTGCCGGGGGGGATGTTGCCGCCTGCCCAGCAGGCGCCGGCGGCCGTGCAACCGGCGCGGCAGCCGGGATTTCAGGCACTGGTGCCCCCATCTCCAGAGGCTTCTCCGCCCTGGTAACGGTTCCTGCCACCTTTGGGGTTACCGGTGGAGATAGCGGGGGACTTGCCGCTGCCAGCGCTTCATCGGCCGGGGCCGGACGGGCTGCCGGTGGCACATAGGACCGCACCGGAGATCGGGTGACAGGCTGTCTGGTGGTCACCGCGGACCGGGTGGGGATCGCGGGTGTGGCAACCGGGGGCGCAGTCTCCACGGACGGCACCGGTGCGACGGAGGCACGTTCGGGCCCGTCACCGGCAGCATCATTCCGCAGCAGGTAAGCGGCAACCAGTATCCCGTTGACAACCAGCAAGGCAGCCAGAATCCAGATCCAGCGGGATTTGCGGCCGGCGGGCCGGACCTGGTCATGCACGGAGTCGAGATCCGGCACCTTGCCAACAATGCGCTCCTGGTCGGCCTTCTTCAATGCTTCGAGAATATAGGACATGCTTTGCCTGCTCAGGATGACCCGGCAACCAGCCGCGGGATACCGGGCACTGCTGCACGCGTGTTCAGCTGGATAATCGTGTGACGCCCGACAATGCCGTCTGTTACCAGGCCATTGTTGCGCTGGAATGCCAGCACCTGTTGATACAGCTGGTAATCAAAATCCAGCGGATCATCGGACGGCAGGTCGATCCCCTGCGCCAGCTCGAGTTGCCCGCGCAACCAGCCCACATCCGGACCCTTGCCGCCAAGCTCCATGTACATGGTCCCGCCCGGTGGCGCCTGCAGCATCAGGACAAAGCCACCGTCCCAGAAATTATTTATCTCCGCAACCGGCACCCGGTGCGCATCAGTACCGATGCGTATTACACCGACATCCTGCTGGAGTTGCTCCAGCACTACCGGGGCACGGCGCCCGTCAGCGTTGACCAGTTTCAGTATCACCGGGCGGTCAACGTATGTCAGCGAAGTCCAGTCGCCCTCCCCGATCAGGCACAGCAATCCCTGCTGAATGGCAAAATCACAGAAGTCCGGCTTGACTTCGGCCGGCAACACGATCGACCAGCGCGCGAACAGATCGGTCCAGGAACGCCGGTACCAGGCACTGTCCGCGCCCTGCAGCAGTTCTGCCAGTGGTGTCTCGACCACCATGATTGGCTCCGGCAGGACTTCGGGTTCCGTTAACACGTCGGGTTCCGTTAACACGCCGGGTTCCGCTAACACGTCGGGTTCCGCTAACACGTCGGGTTCCGGTTGCACGGCCGCCACCGCCGCGACCGGGGGCTCCGGCTCGGGCAACGCC
>JAUVNM010000334.1 GCA_030599705.1 Gammaproteobacteria bacterium | reverse complement strand
GCTTCGCTCACGCTAACGAGGTACCCGCGACGATCACGGTTGGCTCCAAGAGCTTCACCGAGTCGGTCATCCTCGGGGAGATGCTGGCTCAATTGGCCGGGGAGGCCGGCATCGAGGCGAGTCACCAAGGGCAACTGGGTGGCACCAGCGTGTTATGGAATGCGTTACTCAGCGGTGAAATTGATGCCTATCCGGAATACACCGGCACACTGATGCAGGAGATCCTGGTCAAGGAAAATCTGCCGTCCAAGGCGCAACTCGGGCAGACCCTTGCCGCCCTTGGCCTGCGCATGACCCCTCCGCTGGGCTTTAACAACACCTACGCCATTGGCATAAAGGAGGAGCTGGCCGACCGACTCAAGTTGCGCACGATCTCCGATCTACGTCATCACCCCGAACTGGTGTTTGGTTTCGGCAACGAGTTCATGGATCGCGCAGACGGTTGGCCGGGTCTGCAGCAGCATTATCAGCTGCCGCACCGAAACGTGAGGGGGCTCGACCATGACCTGGCTTATCGTGGTATCGAATCAGGCGCACTGCAGGTAACAGACCTTTACGTCACCGACGCGGAGATCGCCTACTACAAGTTGCGTGCACTTGAGGATGACCGGCACTATTTCCCGGTCTATGACTCTGTGATTCTCTATCGCGCCGATCTGGAACAGCGTGCACCGGAAGTCGTGGCATCGTTCAAGCGGCTGGCCGGACGTATCAACGCAATCTCCATGAGGACACTGAACGCACGGGTCAAGCTGCAGGGTGAGACCGAATCTGTCGTTGCGGCCGGTTTCCTGGAAGCGCATTTTAAGCTTGATATAAATCTCCAGGCACAGAGTGCGTGGCAGCGCTTCTGGCGACATACCCGGGAACATCTGCTGCTGGTGGGTATCTCGCTGACTGCGGCGATTCTTGTCGCCATTCCGCTGGGCATCCTGGCGGCGCGGCGTCAACGCACTGGCCAGATCGTGCTCGGCATCGCCGGGATTCTCCAGACGATCCCCTCGCTGGCGCTGTTTGTCTTTCTCATCCCCTTGCTTGGCATCGGTGGCCCGCCCGCCGTGGTCGCCTTGTTTCTGTATAGCCTGTTACCGATTATTCGCAACACCCATGCCGGACTGAAAGACATTGCGCCGGCGATCACCGAGTCCGCGCTGGCGCTTGGATTACCGCCCCGGGCAAGGCTGCGCATCGTGGAATTGCCCCTGGCCACCCGTTCTATTCTCGCCGGGATCAAGACCTCGGCGGTTATCAATGTGGGTACGGCAACGCTTGCTGCGCTCATCGGCGCAGGCGGCTATGGTCAGCCGATCCTCACCGGTATCCGTCTCGACGACATCGGCCTGATTCTGCAAGGGGCAATTCCCGCCGCCGTGCTGGCGCTACTTGTACAGGGCGTATTTGAACTCGTCGAGCGAAGGTTATTACCGAGAGGTCTTCGCTCGCGCTGAAATGATCGAAAAGTGGTTAGAGCCACTATCACCAGGGAATGATGCTGCCATCGATATCAAAGAACGTGCCGGAGTTATCGGCCGTGATCGTGCCAAGAATTTCCCTCATCCGGCCGACGCTCTCCGTAACGGTAATCTCCGCATTGGGGCCGCCCATGTCGGTCAGCACCCACCCGGGATGGAGGATTGCCACTTTCACTCCCCTGGGTGCAAGATCGATGGCGGCACTCTTCATAACGGCATTGAGCGCCGCCTTCGATGAACGATAGATGTAACTTCCCCCGGAGCCGTTATCCGCCATGCTGCCCATTTTACTGCTCATGGCGGCGATCAGCTTGTGTTCGCTTGCGGCCACCTGTGTCAAAAATGCTTCCATCATCTTCATCGGCGCGATGACATTGGTGTGCAGACACTCCAGCCACCGAGCTTCGTCGGTGTTACCGAAGACGGCATCATCGGGTCCGTAGATCCCCGCGTTATTGAACAGGATGTCGATGGGGCAGTCCTGCAGATGGGCGGCGAGCTTCTGCACCTGGTCATGCTGCGCAACATCGAGCGAGTGAAGGGTGATGTCAGGGAACTGTTCGCCAAGCCGGTGAAGCGCGGTTGCCTGATCGGGATGTCGGCAGCAGGCGAGTACCTGCCATCCCTGCGCTGCGTACTGATGCACGAGTTCCAGGCCGATGCCCCGGTTGCTACCAGTGATAAGAATGGTTTCAGTCATTTCACGTCCTTCTCTATTTAAAACTGGACATACATCCAGTATAGTAAAAACCAGCAAGCCGTTGCCATGGATTCAGGCTCGGCTATGTGAGGCACTGCATCAGTCCGTGCTGTGTACAGGGAAAATGTTCAAAGGAATGAGCAACTATGACTATCAGGTGGTATTCACACACTCGACAGTGTCTATCTGGGCGTAGACGAATACGGCCACGATCGGTGGGAAAACACCCGGAGCGAAATGGGTGAACTTCTCTACGTTCTTAAATCCCGCTTCTCAATAGATTATTGAATCATAACACCATCACTGATCGCCTTTCCAAGGTGCAAACCCAATTGGCCGCTTGCTCTTTTCCGCCGGGGTCATGATTTCCCGTATGGCGTCAAATACCATTCGAAACCGGGCATCGTACTTTTCCTCCGCTGCCGGCCACGTAAGGGCGAAGCCCGAGGCCGGTAGTCCCCGGCAGGCGCCAGGCAGTTAAGCAGGGCCGGCGTGCGAAGCGCCAGAGGCCCTGCTGCAAACTGCATCCTAGCGCCGTCCAGC
>JAUVNM010000048.1 GCA_030599705.1 Gammaproteobacteria bacterium | reverse complement strand
GGGCAGCTGCTGCGGCCTGTGAATTGAGTGACTGCTCGATTTCGTCCGTACCGATTTCCTCACTGGAACCGAGTATCAGCAGGCGCTGCACCAGGTTCTTGAGTTCCCGAATGTTGCCTGGCCAGCCATAGTTGCGCATGCGGTTCTGTGCAGCAACACCAAAATGGCGATAAGCCAGCTTTTCATTGCCGACAAAGTAGTCGATGTAAAAATTGAGCAGGTCATGCACGTCATCGGCATGCTCACGCAATGCCGGTATATGCAGCGGCACGACATTCAAATGGTAGAACAGGTCATCCCTGAAACGGCCCGCAGCGACCTCTTCCTCAAGATTGCGCTGGGTAGTCGCGATCACCCTGAGATCCACTTCAACATCCTCACTGCCGCCAACCCGGGTAAATGAATTTGTCTGGAATACGCTCAGCAACCGGGTCTGTGTCGGCATGTCCATGTCGGCGATATCGCCGATACACAGGGTGCCTCCGTTCGCCTGCTCAAGCCTGCCGTAGTGGATACTGTCACCTTCTTCCTGCCCGAACAGCTCTACCGCGGAATTGTCCGTCGAGATAGAACCCACGGCGATCTCCACAAACGGTCCTTCGCGGCGCGCACTCTGTTCATGTATATAGCGTGCGAACGTCTCCTTGCCGACACCGGACTCGCCATGGATCAGCACCCAGCTTTTGTGATGCGCAATCTTGCGCGCCTGCTCCCTGAGTTCTTCCATTACCGGGCTTTTGCCAATGGGCTCGATAACCGGTCGCACAGACTGGCGCAGGCCGACATTTTCCCGCTGCAGTTTGGCGCTTTCGAAGGCGCGCTCGACTGTCAGCAGCAACTTGGCGAGGGAGATCGGCTTTTCGAGAAAATCATAGGCACCGAGGCGGGTTGCCTCCACGGCCGTTTCGACCGTGCCATGGCCGGACATCATCACTACGGGGCAGGGCAGGTCCCCGCCCTCTGACCACTCGCGCAACAGGGTGATTCCGTCAATATCTTCCATCCAGATATCGAGCAGGATCAGGTCCGGTCGCCGGGTACGCCGTGCCTTGCGCGCTGCCTCTCCATCTTCAGCCGTGGTAACGGTATAGCCCTCGTCTTCAAGTATTTCGCGAACCAGGTCGCGAATATCAGGCTCATCATCAACCACTAGCACATGGCGTGTTGTCATCTTCAGTGTCCGTTGTTAACCATGGAACAATCACACACAAGCCGCCGCCTGGCAAGACCGGGTATGAAGTTATCCATTATATAGCACCCCCCGTGGAAGAATTCTTGCCATCCCCGATATCCCGGATATCCTTGTCCAGCGCCTGCAGCCGGATATGGATTCGTGCCCCGGCATCCGGACTGGTACCGGCTACGATCACCCCGCCATGCTCTTCAACGATCTTTTTCACTATCGCCAGCCCGAGACCACTGCCCTTGTGCTTTGTGGACACATAAGGCTCAAAAAGATTATCCATGATCTGCGGGCGAAACCCCGGGCCATTGTCATCAATGAACAGATCGACATACGGCCGCTGCACATCTTCTCCGGATTGCGTTGTTACGGTAATGCATGCATCCGGGGTTTCAGCCACGGCCTCCTGGGCATTTTTTATCAGGTTATGCAGCAATTGCCGCAACCGCCCGGTGTCACCCTCAATATATGATCGTTTGCTATCCAGTTGCAGTTTGAAACGTACTTTCACGCCGTTATCCCGGTAGAGATCAAGAACTTCCTGTATCAACTGGTTCAGATCAACCGCCTTCAGGCTGATCCGGGGTACCCGCGCATATTCACTGAAGGCATTGACCATTGTCTTCATCGCCTCGACCTGATTGACGATGGTACGTGTGGCGCGATCGAGCACCTCGACATCTTTCTCGTCCATGCGGTCGATAAACCGGCGGCGCAGACGCTCCGCCGACAGCTGTATCGGTGTAAGCGGGTTCTTGATCTCGTGCGCCAGCCGGCGCGCCACCTCACCCCAGGCCGCATCACGCTGCGCCTGTATCAGTTCAGTCACATCGTCAAAGACGATCACATGCCCGCCCCGGCGCGACCCGATCCCCCGCAGACGCGTACCCCGGCACATCAATACCTGGCGGCCGCTGACGCCGAACAACGACACCTCCTCCTGCCACAGCGGCTTGCCCTTGCCGCGGTGTCTTTCGATCACGTCGATAAATGGCTGAAGATACGCATGCCCGGAAGCCACCGAGGCAACCGGCTTGCCCAGATAGGACTTGATATCCATACCCAGGTTCTGCCGTGCCACACTGTTCACCGCGCGGATATTGGCATCCGCGTCCAGGCTGATCACCCCGGATGACAGGTTTGCCAGCACGGCCTCCAGGTAGGCACGCTGGCCCTCGACCTGGTACTGGCTCTTGCGTGCCTGGTCACGCGCCTGTGCGAGGCGGCGCGTCATGTCATTGAACGAACGCGCCAGGAAGCCGAGCTCGTCATCACTGACAACCGCGAGTCGCTTGCTGTAGTCCCCTTCGGCGACAGCACGGGTCGCCCTGGCCATTTCCTTGACCGGCGCCACGGTGCGGCGCGCCGACAGGAATGCAGCCCAGATCGAGGCCAGCAGGCTCATCACCAGGACGATCGACAGCGTCACGGTGTAGCTGAATTTCAGCGGCTTGCGCAAATACGCCAGTTCCTTGTAGTGGCTATAGGCAGACTGGACACTGCCGGCAAGCACGCTGAGACGCTCTGAAACAGAAAACATCGTCACGAATGCATAGACCTCGCCATCCTCGCGCGACGATGCGACCGGGATCAGGGCGATGGCATACAGGCCGGACTCGCCCACGGGGACCAGCCCGATATAGTGCCGGCCGTCATGCAGCACCTGCAGCATTGCACCGGAAGGCCGGTAGGGCACGATATCGGTCGGGTCCGCACTGCTGGATGCAATGATACGGCCGTCACTGCCGAGCAGGGTCAGCTCGGCGGCCCCGCTGCGTACCCTGATGTCATACAGGTTCAGCGCAATGGTGGCGGCAGGGGACTCTGAAATTTCATCGGCCATACTCTGGGAAAGACGCAGCACGTCACGCAGCCGGACGTCGAGCGACGTGCGGCTTAGATCGAGCGCGTCTTCGAGCGCCTCTTCAATCTCCACGTCGAACCAGCTGTCGATGCCGCGCTGGAGAAACTGCAGCGAGAAATAGTAAACCAGTGACACCGGTACGAGGGACAGCACCACGAACATGATCACCAGCCGGGTGGTCAGTTTTGCACCGACCGCCTGTTTGCGCTGCTGCCTGAAGAGCCAGATGATATTGGCAACGACCAGTGCACCCAGCACCACCAGGATGACCGCGTTGACCAGCAGCAGCCAGGAATAGTGCTCGCCAAAGCGTTCCGAGTTATGCGTGGCATCGCTCATCAGCCACAGCGACACCAGCAGCAGTGTGAACAGCAGCAGCATCGGCATGATGCCCGGATTGAGGCGCTTTATCTTTCCAGCGGCCATTGCTGCCAGGTGTTTTTCATGTCCCACTTGGAATATAAGTAGGCCTGCAACCGGAGCGGCGTCGGCAATGACTCGATGTCCAGTCTGCCGCGCAGACGCACCGAGTATTCCCGGTTGTCGCGCACCGCTGCGTAATCGAGGACATCGATATTCAGCAACACACCGACGTACTGCATGGCCTCTTCGAGATCCCGGAAATCGCGTTGCTCGCCGCTATCCAGGTTCCTGACGAGATAGGTGCGGCTGAGGGGGTGATACTGGACTTCCCGCATCTGCCGCTGTTCCGCGATGACCCGGTTCCACAGCCAGGGATGCTTCTCCAGCACCTGCGCCTGGAACTCAAACACCAGGGGAATGGCGTTTTCCAGGGCCTTGCGCGCACCATGGCTCAGCCTGATATCGACCCGGGCATTCAGCCGCCAGGCAGCCTCACCCGATTCCACCTCGATGTCGGTGACCACAAATGCACCGCTTTTGTCCTTCGCCTGCAATGACCCGGACAACAGCAACGCACAAGCGGCAATGATCAGCACCCAGTGCTTGCTGCTCAGGGAAACCCGAATGGCAAGATTGCCGGTTAAATGACTTTGCGCAAGCATGCGTAATAAAACCCGTCCATATCAGCCTCGCCCGGGAGCACCTGCCGCCCGTGAGTAACGGCCCTGCCCCAGCTGGCCTCCGGCATAACATCTGCAGCCTCCGGGCAGGCAGCGAGAAACCGGCTGATCTGCTGCTCGTTCTCTTCAGCCAGTACCGAGCAGGTTGAGTACAACAGCATACCGCCTGCCGTTAACAAGGGCCACACGGCTTCGAGCAGCTGTGCCTGCCGTGCCACCAGTCCGCTGATGTCAGCCGGCCGGCGCAGCAGTTTTATATCTGGGTGACGGCGGATCACGCCGCTGGCAGAACACGGCACGTCCAGCAGAATACGGTCGAAGGGCAGCCCGTCCCACCAGCTGTCCGGGTCGTTCACAGCGGCGGTGCGCACATCGGCAGCCAGCCCGAGCCGTCCCAGGTTGTCCTGGATCAGCAGCGTACGCTGTGCCTCGATATCCACCGCAGTCAGTGACGCGAGCCCCGGCTCGCTTTCCAGGATGTGCGCCGTCTTGCCGCCGGGTGCTGCACAGGCGTCCAGTACCCGCTGACCTTTCCGCAGGTCCAGCAGACCGGCCGCCAGCTGGGCCGCGCCGTCCTGCACCGACACCATGCCCCCGGCAAAACCGGGCAAGGCCGTTACCGGCACGGGTACGTCAAGCAGCACGCCCTGCGTGGTGTGCGGATGTTCCCGCGCCCCGATTCCGCGTTGCCCCAACAGCTCGAGCCAGGCTGCCCGGTCAAGCTGCAGCCGGTTGACGCGCAGGCTGAGTGGCGGGCGCTGGTTGCCGGCGTGCAGAATGGACTCCCAGTCCTGCGGCCAGTCCGCCTGCAGACGCCGGATCAGCCATTCCGGGTGAGCGTAGCGTGCCTCCAGTGATGACTCAATGACGGTTGCCAGCTGTTCGGCCTGGCGCTGGTAATTGCGTAATACCGCATTGACAAGCCCCGCCGCCCATTCCTTGCCGAGTTCACGGCTGGCCTGGACGGTTTCATTGACGGCGACATGCGCAGGCACGCCGGTGTGTGACAGCTGGTAAAGGCCGGCCAGCAGCAGGCAGGACACATCGGCATCCCGACGCTTCAGCGGTTTTTTCAGCAACCGCTCGAGCAGCGCCGCAAGCGGGTAGTACCAGCGCAGGGAACCGTAAGCCAGCTCCTGCACCAGTGGGCGCTGGTGCACATCGACCGCTGGCAGATGGCGGTTGAGCGCAGCCGTCAGTGACTGACCCTCGTTGACCACCTGCACCAGCAGCCGGGCAGCCTGGCTGCGCGCGTTCATCCGGCGCCAAAGCGCGTACCTGCCAGCGGCTGCGCATTGACGAAATCAGCGGCCGAGACCGGGCGGGCTCCGGGCAGCTGCAGCGTCTGCAGACTGAGTACGCCGGTGCCACAGGCAACCTCAATCCCCTGCCTGCCGGCCTGCACCACGGTACCAGGCGCCTGCCCCGCCACCGCAGCCGACCCCACGCCGGCCTCCCAGATCCTGAGTTGCCTGCCGGCATAGCGGGTTTCGGCAACCGGCCAGGGATTGAATGCCCGCACCCGGCGTCCGAGTTCTGCGGCAGGCAGCCCCCAGTCGATCAATGCCTCGCGTTTTTCCAGCTTGGCGGCATAGGTGACCTGCGCTGCATCCTGGACCCGGGGCGTCAGGGTACCGTGCTCGATCGCGTCAAGATTGTCCTGCAGCAGTTGCGCGCCCAGCCGGGCGAGGCGGTCATGCAATTGCCCGCCGGTATCCGTGGCCCCGATCGCGCAGGCACGACTGGCCAGCACCGGGCCGCTGTCCAGGCCGGCTTCCATCTGCATCAGGGAGACCCCGGTTTCCGGGTCACCGGCCAGGATAGCGCGCTGGATCGGCGCGGCCCCGCGCCAGCGTGGCAGCAGGGAGGCGTGGACGTTGATACATCCCAGCCGCGGCACGGCCAGTACGGCAGGCGGCAGGATGAGCCCGTAGGCCACCACGACGATCAGGTCCGGAGACATGGCAGCAAGTTCCGCCTGAACCGCGGACTCACCCAGCGATACGGGCTGTAACACCGGCAGGTCATGCGCGGCGGCAAGTTGTTTGACGGGACTCGCACGCGGTTGACGGCCACGTCCGGCCGGACGCTCGGGCCGGGTATAGACGGCAGCCACCGCGTGTGCGGATTCCAGCAGGATCTGCAGGACAGGCAGGGCAAAGTCCGGGGTCCCGGCAAAGATGAGCTTCATCATGAAATCCCGGCGAGGAACGCCAATCCGGCAGGCTACTGTGGTAGCCCGGAATGGTACCTGGTGACCGTCAAATGGCCCGCTGTCCGGGCTGTTCCGGCTTGCCTGATACCCCCTGGCGCTCCTGTTTCTCCAGTTTTTTCCTGATCCGCATGCGCTTCATCTGGGACAGGTAATCGACAAACAGCTTGCCGTCCAGGTGGTCGATTTCGTGCTGGATGCAGACCGCCAGCAGGCCTTCGGTTTCGAGCTCGAATTCCCTGCCGTCCCGATCGAGCGCCCGCGCCCTTACCCAGTCGGCGCGCTGCACCATTTCATAGAAGCCGGGCACGGACAGGCAGCCCTCCTCCATCTCCTCGCTGCCCCGGATTTCCAGAATTTCCGGGTTAATCAGGCATAAAGGGTTGCTGTTGTCTTCCGATACATCAATAACGACGATACGCTTGCCACTATTGACCTGCGTGGCGGCCAGGCCGATGCCCGGTGCTGCATACATGGTCTCGAGCATATTGTCGATGAGCGCGCGGATCGCGTCGTCAACCTGCGCCACAGGCTGTGCAACCTTGCGTAACCGCGGGTCGGGATAGTGAAGAATTTCCAGGAGAGCCATGTGATTGCCGTCACAATTCCAGCAGATTATATCCAATATACTGTACCACACCCTGCCGTCAGCGACTTGCCAGGCAGGACAAAAGGTTTTGTTCTATGTGGATTTTCCGCTAAACTCCCGACTGGTCAACAACCGTCAGCCCATGGCAGTTGACTCACCATGAATGATGTGTGCGGGTACTGAGACAAACCGACGTTAAAGGAATGCCTATGTCAATCAAGAAACTGTTCGGAATGGTCTGCGCTGCGCTGTTTGCCTGTTCACTCTACGCCGCGGACGTTGTCCTCAACCCGGACCACCCGGATCGATATGTTGTCGTAAAGGACGACACGTTGTGGGACATCTCCGGCATGTTTTTACGCGATCCCTGGCTCTGGCCGGAAATCTGGTATGCCAACCCGCAGATTGCCAACCCGCACCTGATTTACCCGGGCGACATCCTCACTCTGGTTTACGTTGACGGAAAGCCGCAACTGCGGCTGCAGCGCGGTAGTAGCGGTGATGGCAAGCTGTCGCCCAGAATCCGTGTGGAAAGCCTGGAAAGTGCCATCCCGACCATACCGATTGATGCCATCAAGCAGTTCCTGACCAAGCCCCTGGTGGTCAGCGAGAAAGATCTGGATATTGCACCCTACATCGTCGCCAGCGCCGATGAGCACGTGATCACGGGCGCCGGTGACCGGGTCTATGCCCGCGGTATCGAGGGTACGGACACCGGCCTGTTCGATATTTTCAAGCCAGGGGGTCCGTTTACCGACCCGGACACCAGGGACGTTCTGGGTTTTGAAGCCATCTACGTGGGCCAGGGCGCCGTGCAGCGTTTTGGCGATCCGACCACGTTATTGCTGACGGAAACAGATCGCGAGGCACGCGTCGGTGACCGGCTCTGGCCGGCATCCAGGGAAGAACCGATCACTCATTACACGCCGCATGCACCGGCAGCCGGCACGGCAGGCCGGATTATCTCGGTGATGGGCGGGGTCACGCAGATCGGGCAATTTGACGTGGTGGTCATCAACCGCGGCAGCGCGGACGGCATGGAAGCGGGCCACATTATGAAGATTTTCCAGGCGGGTGAAACTATTCGTGATATCGTCAGCGGCAAGCGCGGCGATAGGCTGAGACTGCCGGACGAGGAAGCCGGCATGCTGATGGTCTTCCGTACGTTTGATCGCGTCAGTTTTTGCCTGGTCGTAAAAGCGACCCGCGCCATGCACATACTTGATGTTGTACACGCACCGTAGATCAAGAGACATTACCATTAACCCCAGGGAAGGGGACACGATGACGGCAACAACACTGCCTGCTAAACGGTAGCCACCATGGTGGCATCACCGGAACCTGACCGTACCGACACTCTCACAGACTGGCTGATCCTGGCCCATGCCCCGGGCATTGGCAGTATCACAGTACAACGGTTGCTGGAAAGGTTTACCGATGCCCGCGGGATTCTCCGCGCAGCGGACGGACAACTGCGCGATTGCGGCCTGAAGGCACCGGCCATCACCGCGCTGCAACGGCCGGACCAGGCCGCTGTCGACCGGGATCTTGAATGGAGTTCGCAGGAGTACAACCGGATTATCACCTGCCGGGATCCGGAGTATCCCGCCCTGCTGCTGGAAATACCCGACCCGCCACCCCTGCTGTATGTGCACGGCAATATCGATGTATTGAGCAACCTGCAGCTGGCCATGGTTGGCAGCCGCAACCCGACGCCGGGCGGCGTGCGCACCGCAACTGATTTCGCGGCACACCTGGCGCGCGCCGGGCTGGTCATTACCAGCGGGCTGGCACTCGGAATTGATGCCGCCAGCCATAGCGGCGCGCTCGCAACCGGGCGACCGACGCTTGCTGTGATGGGTACCGGCCTGGACCGCGTCTATCCGGGCAGTCACCGGGAGCTTGCCCACCGGATTGCCGAACACGGCGCCCTGGTGTCCGAATTCCCGGTCGGCACCCAGCCCCGGCCGGGGAATTTCCCGCGCCGCAACCGCATCATCAGCGGGCTGAGTCTGGGCACCCTGGTGGTGGAGGCGGCACAACGCTCCGGTTCACTGATCAGCGCCCGCTGTGCGGCGGAACAGGGGCGCGAGGTGTTTGCGATCCCTGGTTCGATCCACAACCCGCTGGCGCGTGGCTGCCATGCATTGATCCGCCAGGGCGCCAAGCTGGTCGAGACCGCCGAGG
>JAUVNM010000141.1 GCA_030599705.1 Gammaproteobacteria bacterium | reverse complement strand
TAAGCTTCCGTGCTGATCAGAGGGTCGCCTTTCCAGTTAACATGACGCAGCCGATGTTTTATATAGGCCCTGGTGTCATCGGTATCAAGGGGCTCAAGAAGCGTCGCGGCAATCAAGCGTTGATGTAACTGCTCCAGGGATGGTGATATCACTAATTTCCGCAACTGTTCCTGGCCAACCAGAAATATTTGCAGTAATTGATGGTTGCCAACCTGCATGTTGGTTAGCAGGCGGAGTTCTTCGAGCGCACGCTCATTCATGTCCTGGGCTTCGTCAACAATCAGCAGGGGGTGCCGTCCGTGCTGATATTGTTGTTTCAGGAAACGTTCCACCTGAACCAGTACTTCAGCCTTTCCACAGCCCTTGGGGTTCAGGTTGAACGAGTAAGCCACCAGGTCGAGCAGGTCATCCGCCGTCAGCTGCGTACTGACAATTTTGGCAACAACAGCCTGATCGGGCTTAAGCGTCTGGATTAGATCATTGATCAGAGTCGTTTTCCCCGTCCCTGGCCGGCCCGTAATCATGATAAATCCCTCTGCGCGGTAGAGCGCATGGAGCATGTAGGTCATTGCCTTGCGGTAGGTTCGGTGCTGGAAGCAAAACCGGGGATCCGGGCTTAAACGGAAGGGGTCAGCGCTTAACTGGTAGAAGGTTTCATACATAGCAACAGATTGTTTACTATTTGTTGGGTCGAGACCAAGCTTAACTGCTTGATTCGCTGTGCCTGGATGCCGGTACCCAACAAAATGCTCTTTGTTTTTATGTGCTTGTTTTCCAAGTACCAAGTATACACTTGTTTGGACTTGTTTGCATGGCTCTGCTATTTTTCCTTATTATTCAGCAGAAAGCTTGACGATGGAGACGCTCGTGAAAAAGTATTTAAAGAATTTTCCATTCAAGATGATTGCGGTCGTGCTTCTGATCAGCCTGAACGTCAACGCTGAAACCAGTACTGACAGTGAAGCCGGTGCCGAATCCGAGACGCTTACGGTTACCGTAACGCGCACCAAGGAGGGTATCGAAGTGGTATCGCCCGACGGTCGGCATGTGCTGCTGAGGGACGACCATACCTGGGAGTATATTGAGGTCGAGCAGTTGCCAGCCGATGAAAGCGCGGTACTCGCCGTGGTCAACATCAAAGAGCTTAGCAACGCCTGCGATGTTGGTTTCAGGTTAACCAATAACCTGCCATACAAAATCAAGAGCCTGGTACCCAGCTTCTCGGTCTATAACAGGGATCAGGTTCTGTTTGATACCCAATCCAAGTCGTTTAACTCAATCAAGCCGACCCGTAGTCAGTACCAGAAGGTCCGCTTTATCGGCATCACCTGCCCGGAAATTTCGCATATCAAATTGCTTGGCGCCGATCGCTGCACAATGGGGCCTTTCACTAAATTCGATTCGAGTGAAGGTGATTGCCTGAAGCGGGTTTATGTGCAGGAAAGTGATTTGATAAAAGTTATAAAGTGAGCACTGAATGAAGCGCAGTCTCTACCCGGTACGGCGTTTTTTGAATGCCAGCCTGCAGTCTGTTGTTTCGATGTTGTTTATTGTGATGACGGGCAACGGGCTGGCGTTGGCAAGTGACGACAAGCCGAGCACCCGTGACCGCTTCACCCAGGTGGATAGAGAAATTCAGGCAGTGAAGCAGGAGGTCCTGGAAATTAATCGGGAAATCCTGTTGCTTGAAGAGCAATTGCTGTACCCGCACGGCCAGCAACTGGTGGTGTTTGTATCGTTAAGCAACAATAGTGCTGTCAACGTTAACAGCATCTCGCTGGAGGTGGACGGTCAGGTTGTAAACCAACACGTATACACACGCAGCGAGGCGGCGTCATTGCATAAAGGCGGTATTCACCGACTGTATGCAGGCAGGCTGCACGACGGAGCGCATGCTGTAGATGTCTCCCTTTCCGGCATGGGAACGGACGGGCAGCAATTTGTTCGGCGGCAATCTGTAAAAATTGTCAAGGGTTCGGGTCGCAAGGTCATGGAGCTCAATATAGCGACAGGAGATAACGGGACGGAACCGCAATTCAGCATTCACGAGTGGTAGTGCCCATGCCGGACCGCTTGCCTGAATTTGCCCGTACGATCTTCCGCTGCTCCATGCTATGGGTGCTAATGCTGTTGAACCCTATGGCATTGGCAGACCCCCGGGAAAATGAATCCGGGCGATTGCAGGAGTTGCTCTACGGCGAGGCCCTGTTCCACTTCCATCAGCAGGATTACTTCTCGGCAATCACCCGACTGCAGCTGGCAGACGAGCAAGGCATGCTCCCGCCATCATCCACGGACACCGGAATCTTGCTGGCAAGACTGAAACTTGCCTACGGTCTGGATATCGACGCCGCCTTCGACTTCCATGCTCTCCTGAATGAGAATGTTCCTGATACGGTCAGGAACCGGGCATGGTACGAACTGGCGAAGGCATTCTTTCACAAGGGCTATAGCGAGGCGGCAGAGGAAGCTCTCGACCATATCCGGGGTGAAATACCGCAGGACATTCGCGGGGATCACCAGTTGTTGCACGCCACGGTGTTGCTGGCCCTGAACCGGAACCGTCAGGCGGCGCAGCTGCTTGAACAATGGAAAGGGGCGCCGGAGTTGGCGGATTACGCCCACTACAATCGTGGTATTGCCCTGATGCGTACGGGTGACTATGCGAACGCCATCAAATCACTCGAACGCGTGGCGGATTTGCAGAGCGAAGAGGAAGCATTACTCGCGCTCAGGGACAAGGCCAATTTGTCTCTGGCCTACGTCTTTGCCCAGAGCGGAAGTCTTGAGCAGGCGCAAGCACGGCTGGAGAAGGTGCGCCTGCAAGGCCCGATCACGAACCGGGCCTTGCAGGCCCTGGGCTGGGTGGCACACAAACAGGGGCGCAGCGAAGCTGCACTGGTGCCCTGGATGGAACTGCGCGGCCGCTCACCAACCGACCCCACGGTTCTGGAAACATTGCTTGTTGTCCCATCCGTGTACCGGGAACTGGACTCATTGCAGGTTGCCACCCGGGACTACGAAGCGGCGGTGGCGACCTTTTCCGACGAGTTGCGCAGCTTGAACGACAGCCTCGAATCGGTGCGCCGCGGCAGCACCGTAAGCCTGCTGCTGCAGAAAGACGCCGCCCTGGGTGGGTCACCGGGACAGGCGTCTGCCAGGCCGGAGACACGCTACTTCGGTCGACTCCTCGCGAGCCGGAATTTTCAGGAAACGCGGCAGGGGTACAGCCACCTTCAGTCTATGTTGCAGGATATTGACAAGGGCTTGGACAACATTGACAAGCTTGCCAGGGCCGTTCAACCAGGCGGGGACCCTGATAGTCGATCAACAGCAATTCCGCCATCGATGTCAGCTGCGCAGGAGTCGTCCGGCGGACCCGCAGCGGGTGAGGGCAGGGGACGGGCCAGGGACAAGGGCCATACCGGTCTGCCCGCCGATCCGGAATGGGAGGTGGAGTGGGAGCGACGCGAAGGGCAGCAAGCGGAACACCCATCCCGGGGAATTCCTTCGCTGCCGGAAATTGAGTTGCCAGAGGGCTCTGTTCTGGAGGGATTACCGGAATCCGGGTTCGCCGGGCTGCCTGAGCCGGAATTCACCGGCTTGCCTGGGGAGCCTGAACCTACCGCGTTGCTGCAGGGGCCCGAGGACATCGGGCTCCCCGGGTCACAGATTGTGTGGCTGCCGGAAGCCGGCAGGTTTCAAATGCCCGGGAATGACCCGGATTACGCCTATCCGGATGCTGTCGCGTTTGATGCATCCCGGGCAAGGCAAGCTGACCGGCGCCAGCGGATGCGGCTGATCAGTGCACCCGGCGTAGAGGCCGGATTCAATCCCGGTGCAGAACCGGTAGGCGAGGCATTGCAGGAGCTGGCCGCCGCGCTTGGCAGCGCCACGGATCGCGTGGCACGACTGAGCCGGGCGTTCGATGCAGAGTCGCCGGGTGTCGATGGGCTGGAGGGCCGTATCGCAGCGCTGCGTGAAAGAATCCTGCGGCTGCGTGGCCGGGTCAATAATGCCATTGCTCTCAATGAAGGCTACACACAGGCGCTTGCTCTCGATGAACTGAAACATCGCCGGCATCAGCTGGAGGGCCTTCTGGAGCAGGCAAATCTGGAACTGGCAAAGACCTATGATCAGGCTTCCGACAACTAAAGCAGGCCGGACAGCGGTGCTGCCCGCGACTTGCCTGGTGCTGATGCTGGCTTGCTCAAGTCAGCCCGCAGTGGACCCGGCAACCACGCAGGCTGCCAGCGTGTCTACACTTGCCGACCTTGCTGCAGCGCCGGGCCCGGCGCCAGGCGGTGCGCGCGCGGGGGATGATCGCGAGAAGGCTATTGCAGCCTATCGCGACTATCTTGAGCGATATCCGGACGGATCCAGGCACGATGAAATTGCGCGTCGCCTCGCCGATCTGCTGCTTGAGAGTGCAGCGGATAAGCAGGCGACCGAACCCGTTGGCGGGGAGGGTGCCGCGCCGCTGGATGCCTCGGCCATGCGGCGTTACGGCGAAGCAATCGAGATTTATCAACAGCTGCTGGACAGGCACCCGGCTGATCAGGACACGGCGGAGCTGCTGTACCAACTGTCGAGAGCGTACCAGGAAACCGGTCAGGCGGAGCAGGCCGTCAAGGCCATAGACCGCCTGCTCGAACATGATCCGGATGCCAATACGCGGCTCTATGCCGATACCCAGTTCCGGCGTGGTGAATTACTGTTTGGAGAGGGGGCGTACCCGGCAGCCGAGCAGGCCTATCGGGCGGTAGTGGAACTGGGTGAGTCGGTGTCTGCCTACCAACAGGCCCTCTACAAGCTTGGCTGGAGTCTGTTCAAGCAGGAGCGCTACGACGGTGCGCTGAATGCGTTTTTTACTCTGCTTGATCTGAAGCTGCCTGCCGGTACAGATCTTGAGTCCCGGCTTGCCACGCTTTCCCGCGCTGAGCAGGAACAGCTTGCTGATGTGTTTCGGGTGATCAGCATGAGCTTTTCCCACCAGGCGGGTGTGGACTCCGTTGCGGCCTATTTCAAGCGCCACGGCAACCGGATCTACGAAGACCAGATCTACCTCAATCTTGCCGAATTCTATGCCGGTCACGACCAGGTCAGCGAAGCAGCCAGGACCTGGCTGGCACTGGTGCAACGCGCCCCCGGGAGTTCGCAGGCCCCGCGCCTCTATATCAAGGTGATCGAGCTCTACCGGCAGGCTGGATTCCAGCAGCGGGTGGTGGAAACCGTGCTTCAGTTCGATTGCGTGGGAGCGATCCGCATGCCCGACGACCTGGGCCATACCGGCGGCACGATCGTCGCCCCGGTGAAGGTGAGGTCCTGCAAATAGAAGGTTCTGAGGTCGAAGTTCACGATGGGCCCGGCTATCGCGCCGGCGCACGTATAACGGCCGCCGCGGGCCAGCGCCGCGATCATCATAGGC
>JAUVNM010000069.1 GCA_030599705.1 Gammaproteobacteria bacterium | reverse complement strand
TGGTCGGGGTAGAGGGATTTGAACCCCCGACATCCTGCTCCCAAAGCAGGCGCGCTACCAGGCTGCGCTATACCCCGTCACCTATGTGCATTCACGAGGCGATTCAGTAGTGTATCGTCCTTGCTGAGCCCCGCGATAATACGTGCTGGCCTGAAAACGGTCAAATACAGCGGGAACGGGCAGCAGGCCTCAACAACCCGATTATCAGGATAATTTTGCCATGCCATGCCATGCCATGTTGTGTACCTCCAATGCCCCGTGCGAGAATCCCGCGCTCTTCGGGCACGCTGGTGCAGACAGTATATGACCGCAAAACTGATTGATGGCAAGGCCATTGCTGCCGACGTCCGGCAGACAGTCAAAGACCGCATTATGGCGCGTACCGGGGCCGGGCTGCGCCCGCCCGGTCTCGCGGTCGTCCTGGTCGGGCAGGACCCGGCTTCCGAAATCTATGTCCGCAACAAGCGCCGCGCCTGCGACGAGGCCGGTGTCCTGTCACGCGATTTTGACCTGCCGGAGTCCACCAGCGAGGCAGATCTGCTGAATCTCATCGCGGACCTGAACAACGATAATGACATCGACGGAATCCTGGTGCAGTTCCCGCTGCCGGGCCATATCGATGCCGACAAGGTGACCGAATGCATTCGGCCGGACAAGGACGTGGACGGTTTCCATCCCTACAATATTGGCCGGCTGGCATTACGGCGCCCCCTGCTCCGTTCCTGCACACCCAAGGGCGTGATCACCCTGCTGGAGCACACCGGCGAAACCTTTCACGGGCGCGAGGCAGTCATTGTCGGCGCCTCCAACAATGTCGGACGCCCGATGACCCTCGAGCTGCTGCTGGCGGGATGTACGCCAACAACCTGTCACCGGTTTACCCGTGACCTTGAATACCACACGGGACGCGCCGACGTGCTGGTGGTTGCGGTCGGGAAACCCGGGCTGGTCCCTGGCGAGTGGGTCAAGCCCGGCGCAACGGTGATCGATGTCGGGATCAACCGGCTGGACGACGGCAGCCTGACTGGAGATATCGGTTACGCGGCGGCCCGCGAACGCGCCGCCTGGATTACCCCGGTACCGGGTGGCGTTGGACCGATGACGGTGGCGACCCTGCTGGAAAATACCCTGTTCGCTGCCCAGGAATTACACACCTGACGCCGGGCTATTTTCTGCGCCAGGTGGTGCCTGCGGCCCCGTCTTCCAGGACGATGCCCCCGGATTCCAGGGAATCGCGGATCCGGTCGGCCTCGGCCCAGTCCTTGTCCGCACGCGCCTGGATGCGTTGCCGGATCATGGCTTCAATCGCAGCATCCGACAGGTGGTCCGCAGACTCTTGCTGAAGTTTGCTGCCCCCGCGCAGGTAGCTCTCCGGATTGCCCTGCAACAGGCCGAGGACAGCGCCGAGGGCAACCAGGCACCCTGCCAGTTCGTGTGCCCGGTTGCGGTCACTCTCCCGGATACGGTTGATGTCGCGGGTGATTTCGAACAGTACCGCAATGGCCTCCGGCGAATTGAAATCATCGTTCATCGCTGTGTGGAAGGCCTGTGCATAGTTGTTGTCAGCGGGGCAGTTCACCGGCGACAGGCCGCGCAGTGCGGTATACAGCCGGGTCAAAGCCGCCTTGCTGTTATCCAGGTTTTCCTGTGCATAGTTGAGTGGACTGCGGTAATGGCTGGCCAGGATGAAATAACGCACCTCTTCCGCCCGGTAGTTTTTCAGAATTTCCCTCACGGTAAAGAAATTACCAAGTGACTTGGACATTTTCTCCTCGTCGACCTTGACGAAGCCATTGTGCATCCAGAGGTTGACGAAGGGTTCCCCGGTAGCCGCTTCCGACTGTGCGATTTCATTCTCATGATGCGGGAACTTCAGGTCCATGCCGCCGCCGTGAATATCAAAATGATTGCCTAGACATTGCGTAGACATGGCCGAACATTCGATATGCCAGCCCGGCCGCCCGTTACCCCACGGTGACTTCCAGCTGGGTTCACCCGGCTTGGCCGGTTTCCAGAGCACGAAATCCAGCGGATCCTGTTTTGCCGTATCCACTTCCACGCGTTCGCCGGCACGCAGCTCATCGAGCTTTTTGCCGGACAGCCGCCCATAGTTTGCAAAGCGGTTGACCGCGTAATACACATCGCCGTTGTCACCCTGGTAGGCATAGCCCTTGTCAACCAGGGTTGCGATCATCGCGATGATGGCGTCCATCGAGGTAGTGGCACGCGGCTCCAGGTCCGGCTCGAGCACGCCCAGTGCAGCAGCATCCTCGTGCATAATCCTGATAAAGCGCCCGGTCAGGGCATTGATGTCCTCGCCGTTTTCATTGGCACGCCGGATGATCTTGTCATCGACATCGGTAATGTTGCGCACGTAGGTGACCTCATAGCCGACGTGGCGCAGGTAGCGGCTGACGACATCAAATACGACCATCACCCGGGCATGCCCCAGGTGGCAATAGTCGTAGACCGTCATACCGCAGACATACATGCGTACCCTGCCCTCCTCCAGGGGAACGAAGGTTTCCTTGCGGCCGGTCTGGCTATTGTGGATTTTCAGCTCATCCATCGTGTTGATACCCGCATTTTGCGCCCGCATGGTAACGGAAACGCTGTCGGGAAACACCCATACAGGGCAGATAACCCTCATCCGGGCTTGTAACTGTGGCGCAAGCTTATATTATTGGCGTCGCTGATTCATACATGGAGAAAACAATGCAACGGTTTATGGGAATATTTCTTGCCGCCATGCTTGGCTTTATACCAGCTACCGGCTTTTCAACTGACAAGGAAACCAAAGGAGTCGGAATGGTTACTGTGCATATAGAGACAACCAAAGGCACGATTGTGCTCGAACTTGACGGGGACAAGGCACCGGAGACCGTGGCCAATTTTGTGGCCTATGCAAACGCCGGTTTTTACAATGGCACCATTTTTCACCGGGTCATTCCGGGGTTCATGATCCAGGGCGGCGGGTTCTCGCCGGACATGCAGCAAAAGTCGGCCAATGCCCCGATCGGCAACGAAGCTGACAACGGCCTGAAAAACGACACCGGGACCATTGCCATGGCGCGCACCAGTGACCCGAATTCCGCGACTGCGCAGTTCTTTATCAACGTCAAGGACAATACCTTTCTGAACCATACCGCACCGACAGCGCAAGGCTGGGGTTATGCGGTCTTCGGAAAAGTGGTCGACGGGATGGACGTAGTCCACAGCATCGAGAAGGTCAGCACCGGCAACAGGGCCGGACAGCAGGATGTTCCCGTGGATGCAGTTGTCATCAACAAGGTCACTGTCGAGGAAGGCTGACAGCCGGGACAGTCCATGCCGGCGGTCCAGTTTATTTCTGATCTGCACCTGGACACCGGCCGCCCGGACATCACCCGCCGCTTCCTGCAGTATCTCGGCAGCCGCGGCAGGGATGCCGGGGCCATTTACATCCTCGGTGACCTGTTCGAGGCCTGGATCGGGGACGATGATGATGCGCCACTGTCCAGGGCAATCGCCAGGGGACTGAAGGCATGTGCCGACTCGGGGACATCCGTGTTTGTGCTGCGCGGCAACCGGGACTTCCTGCTCGGGGGCCGGTTTGCCGGGTCGAGCGGGTGTACCCTGCTTGACGATCCGGCCAGCATCGATCTGTTCGGGCAGCCCGCACTACTCATGCACGGTGATACCCTGTGCACCGATGACACGGATTATCTCGCGTTGCGCAACACGCTACACGAACCCGGGTGGCAACAGGATTTCCTGGACAAGCCGATCGAGGAACGCCGCCGCATCGCGGTCGAAGTGCGGGACGCAAGCCGCCATGCCGGCACGCGTAAAACCGGCAAGGTAATGGACGTTAACCATGAGACAGTTGCGCACATCATGGAACATCACGGGGTGCGCCTGTTGATCCATGGACATACACACCGGCAAGCGGTACACAATCTTGCGGTCGACGGTCAGTCTGCAACCCGGATTGCCCTCGGCAGTTGGGACGCCGGCGCTCATCTGCTGGAATACACGCCGGATGGTTACCGGTTCGAGAATCTGGCTGAATCAGCCTGAGGTTTACCGGCCTGGCGTATGCCGGGTATACCCTGCAGGCAGTTTAAATAATTCCGGATCAACGGGTACGTTGTCCCGGAAATCGGTCAGCGTCCGCCGGTAACCGCTGTTGTCCCATTCCTGGATCGGCAGCCCTTTCTCCAGTTGCCTGTCGGGGGCAAAAACATAACGCGACAGGTAACAGGGCGTCCTGAATTCCTCCGGGGTATTATCCAGGGTCGACCGCTGGCGCCCGGCCAGCAACCGGCCATACTCACCAAGCGCCTGCACAGCCGGTGGCAGCAAACCCGGTACCACGACCGCCTCAAGGCAGATTTCACCGGCCGCTGTAAACCGGTAGATTTCCGGTGTCTTGCCGGCAACCAGCGGGACATTTTCAGCCGCGGTTTTTTCAATACCGAGATGGAGATCGGGCAACGGTGCCAGTCCATCACCGGGTGAGCTGTGCTCAATGACGAGAATTTCCCTGTCTTCATGGTTGATGCTGAATATGGTGCGGCTGGTTCGGTCGAACAATATGAAATCGTCATGGTCATGACCGTCATCCATACGCAGGTATCCCGGGACCACCAGGATGCGGACCGGGTAGGCCTCGACCCCGGCCTCCTGTTCCTCGTACGTCAGGATGATGCCGTCCGGCGACCCTGCCTTGCCGGTAGCGGTTACCAGGGCCGACAATAAGGCCGTTGACAGGAAGACAGCGAGTGATCTGTTACTCATGTGTGCTCATTCGGTCTTGATCGCGATGACCAGGTCGGTGACATTGGTCCCGGTTGGCCCGGTGACAACGAGATCGCCACTGGCCTCCAGAAAGGTACCGGCATCCGCCTGCTGCAGGCAACGCCCGGCATCAAGACCGTGTGCCGTCCCGCGTACCAGGGTACTGCCATCCACCAGGGCGCCCGCCGCAGCTCCGGGTCCGTCGGACCCGTCCGTCCCGGCGGCCAGCAGTACGATATTCCCATGGCCGTCCAGGGCACAGGCGGCTGCCAGCGCAAGGCTTTGGCAGCGGCCACCGCGCCCGGCCTGCGGCGGCAGCTTGACGGTGGTCTCGCCTCCCCAGAGCCAGGCCCCCGCAGGTTTGCCCTGCAGCAGGGAAGCGATGTCCCGGCCGGCTTGCTGCGCATCCCCGGACAGTTCCGGATTCACAATAACGGGCAGGTATCCCAGGGACCGGGCATGCCGGTGCGCTGCATCAAGCGCATCACCCAGCCTGGCAACAATATGGTGCGGCACGCAACTCCCGTTGCTGGTGGGCACTGGCTCGTTTTGACACGTCTGGATCATTGCAGTCACCCACTCCGGCAGCGGGAGTTCGTCCAGCGGTCGCGCGTCAGCCGTGGCCAGCAGCCCGGAGCCGATGACCACCGGGTCATCGCCGGCGACATCGGATACCAGCAGAACGGTTGCCGGGCGCGGGCCGATCCAGCGCGCCAGGCGCCCGCCCTTGATCCTGGAGACCGCCTGGCGTACGCGGTTCATTGCATGAATGGAGAGCCCACTTGCCAGTAACCAGTCGTTGAGCGCCTGCAGCGCGTCGAGACCGATCTGGTCCGGGAGCACCTCGACCAGGCTTGAAGCCCCGCCCGAGATCAACACCAGCAGTTCGTTACCATCGGGGAGGCCCTGCAGGAACCGGATCAGCGCCTTGCCGGCCGCCAGGCTGCCCGCATCCGGGACCGGGTGGCCCGCCTCCATGCAGACAAACCGCGGGTCGTGTTGCAGTGCCGGGTCCAGGTGGCTGGTTTTCGTAATCACCAGTGTCTGTCCGAGCTGTGCGCCCAGTGTCGCGCTGGCGCCGGTTGCCATGGCGCTGGCGGCCTTGCCAATTGCCACGACCGAGACCGGCCCTGTCGGCCGGTGGTCACTCAGAAAGCGGCTGACACAGATCTTGCCGTCAACCGCCGCAAGGCCGGCGTGGTAGCTGGCCAGCAGGTCGGCACGAATGTCAGTGACCGACGGCCGTGAGTCCCCGCTCAAGGTCAGCCCTCAGGTCATGCACGGACTCGAGCCCCACGGCCAGGCGGATCAGGCCATCTGAAATCCCGGTAGCGGCGCGCAGCTCCGGGGTCAGGCGGCCATGCGTGGTTGTCGCCGGGTGCGTGATGGTGCTCTTGGTATCCCCCAGGTTCGCCGTGATGGAAAATATCCGGGTGGCGTCAATCAGTGACCAGGCAGGACCCTTGCCGCCGCTCACCTCGAAAGAGACGATGCCCCCGTACCCCCGCTGCTGGCGGCCTGCCAGGGCATGCTGGGGATGCGATTCCAGCCCCGGATAGAACACGCGTTCAACCTGTGGCTGTTGCTCCAGCCAGCGGGCAAGTTCGAGCGTGTTGTCACAGTGTGCCTGCATGCGCAGCGCCAGGGTTTCGAGTCCCTTGAGAAATACCCAGGCATTGAAGGGACTCATGGTGGGTCCCGCGGTACGCAGAAACCCGTAGACCTCCTTGCCGACCTGCTCCGAATTGCCGATGACTGCCCCGCCGATACAGCGGCCCTGGCCATCGAGGTACTTGGTGGCCGAGTGGATGACAAGATCAGCGCCCAGCGCCAGCGGCTGTTGCAGGGCCGGTGTGCAGAAGCAGTTATCGACTGCCAGCAGACACCCGCTGTGGTGCGCGAGTTCGGCCAGTGCCCGGATATCGGCCAGTTCCGTCAGGGGATTGGACGGTGTTTCCAGGAACAATAACCGCGTTTCCGGCCGGATGGCCTGCTCCCAGGCATCGAGGTCCGCGAGTGGCACAAAGGTCGTCTCGATACCGAACCTTGCCAGGTACGTCGAGAACAGTACGATGGTTGTTCCGAAAACACTGCGCGAACAAACCACATGGTCGCCGGCCTTGAGCAGGCCCGCGCAGGTGGAAAGGATCGCCGCCATTCCGGAGGAGGTGGCCACGCAACACTCCCCACCCTCGAGGGCGGCCAGCCGCTGTTCGAAAGTGCGCACGGTCGGGTTGGTAAACCGTGAATAGATATTGCCCGGCTCATCCCCGGAAAAACGTGCAGCGGCAGCTGCCGCGTTCTCGAATACATAACTGGACGTCGGGAATATCGGCTCGGAGTGCTCCCCCTCCCCGGTTCTTGTCTGACCGGCGCGAATTGCGAGTGTCTCGAAATCCAGACCTGCGTGTTTGTCAGCCATCATTCATCTCCCGGGCACAAAAAAACCCGCTCTCAGCCAGGCGAAAGCAGGTGCTGTCGCTTTAGCTGTATTTGTAATGCGCCCGCAAGCTGAAATCAAATCGGCGCGAATGAATTCAGCCTGGTTCAGACCGAAAACACTGTCAATACAAAACATGGCATTACGCCGTGTTGTGCAGATCAATGGCCTCGTCTGCTTCGCTGCGTCGGCTGTTCCTGGCGGAATCATTGCGCTCCGACCGCAGGCTGTTCAGGTAATCACTGCCAACGTTGCCGGTTATGTACTCGCCGGTAAAAACGGAGGCGTCAAAACGATCGACATCCGGATTTCCCTTGATGACAGCTTCAATCAGGTCGTCGAGGTCCTGGTAAACGAGCCAGTCCGCGCCAATTGCTTCCTGCACTTGCTCGTCGGTTCGATCATACGCGATCAGTTCATCCACGGCAGGCATGTCGATCCCGTATACATTCGGAAAGCGCACCGGGGGCGCTGCCGATGCAAAATAAACCCTGTTCGCACCGGCATCGCGTGCCATCTGGATAATCTGCGACGAGGTAGTGCCACGCACAATAGAGTCATCTACCAGCAGGACGTTCTTGCCCTTGAACTCCAGATCAATGGCATTGAGCTTCTGGCGTACGGATTTCTTGCGTTGCTGCTGCCCCGGCATGATAAAGGTCCTGCCGATGTAGCGGTTCTTCATGAAGCCTTCCCGGTATTTCAGGCCCAGCCTGTAGGCAAGCTGCAGCGCTGACGTGCGACTGGGGTCCGGTATCGGGATCACGACATCGATATCGTGGTCCGGGCGGATCC
>JAUVNM010000233.1 GCA_030599705.1 Gammaproteobacteria bacterium | reverse complement strand
TAATCATGTTGTTGTATCCCCAGCGCCGCGTTCACCAGCGCCTTCTGTTGCTGCACGTGTAGTGCGGGATAACCGACAGCCGGTGCCGGTGATGCCTCGCGGCCAGTATAGTGAAGCCTGAAGCCCGCGCCAACGACCTCCTCCAGCTTGTGGCGCGTGTTGTACCAGGCCCCCTGGTTCATCGGTTCCTCCTGGCACCAGATATATTCGCCGACATTCGGGTAGGACGCCAGCTCCCCGCGCAGCAGGCGCCAGGGAAACGGATACAGCTGCTCGATGCGAACGATGGCCACGTGGTCGAGCCCGGCCTCGCGCCGGCGCTCCAGCAAATCGTAATAAACCTTGCCGCTGCACATCACCATGCGCCTGATGACTGCCTTGTTATCGCAATCCACGTTGCCGATGACCGGCCGGAACCCGCCCCCCGATAATTCGTCCAGACTGGAGATGGCCAGCTTGTGGCGCAACAGGCTCTTGGGTGTCATCACCACCAGTGGCCGCCGGAACGGCCTTACCATCTGCCGCCGCAGCATGTGAAACATCTGCGCCGGCGTCGTCGGGATGCATACCTGGATATTGTGGCCGGAGCACAACTGCAGAAAGCGCTCCAGCCGCGCTGATGAATGCTCCGGTCCCTGGCCTTCGTAGCCGTGCGGCAGGAACATCACGAGGCCGCACAGCCGCCCCCACTTGGCCTCGCCGGAAGCAATAAACTGGTCAATCACCACCTGCGCGACATTGGCAAAGTCACCGTACTGGGCCTCCCAGATAACCAGTGCATCGGGATCGGCCGTCGCATAACCGTACTCGAATGCCAGCACCGCCTCTTCGGACAACAGGGAATCGACTACGATGAAATTCGGCTGCTTGTCGGCTATGTTTTGCAACGGCACCGAGGATTCGCCGTCGATCTGGTTATGCAGTACCGCGTGCCGGTGGAAGAACGTGCCGCGCTCGCAGTCCTGTCCCGACAGACGAATCGGATAACCGTCGTGCAGCAGCGATGCAAACGCCAGTGACTCGGCAAAACCCCAGTCGACCGGAATGGCGCCTGCCGCCATCTTGCGGCGATCGTCCATAATCCTGGCAACCCGGGGATTGAGTTCAAACCCTTGCGGCAATGACTGCAGGCGTGTCGCCAGTTCGCGGAGCGTTCCCGGCTCGACCGCCGTGTCTCCCGGATCATCCCATTCATGACCGATATAAGGTGACCAGTCCACGCCCGGGCTGTTGCCGTTAAGGTGGTTTGCCACGATACCCGCGGTGACGCTGGAACCGGTATCCAGCTTGTCCCGGAACTGGTGCGCCAGTTCATCCGGTGTATCTTCCGCAACGATGTTCAGTGCCTGCAATTTCCCGGCATACTGTGCGCGCGTTGTCGCCAGTGACTGTATCTCTTTATACATCAACGGCTGGGTGGCGGAGGGTTCATCGGCCTCATTGTGGCCGTGGCGCCGGTAACACACCAGATCGATCACCACGTCCTTGTTGAACTGCATGCGGTAGTCAAGCGCCACCCGGGTGATAAAGTCGACCGCCTCCGGGTCATCGCCATTGACGTGGAAGATGGGAGCATTGACCATTTTCGCCACGTCCGTGCAATACAGGGTAGAGCGCGCATCGCGGACGTGGCTGGTGGTAAAGCCGACCTGGTTATTGATGATGACGTGCACCGTTCCGCGCGTGGTAAAACCGCGCAATCCGGACATGTTGAAGGTTTCCATGACCACACCCTGCCCGGCAAATGCGGAATCGCCGTGGATCACCACGGCCAGGGCCTTGCGGCCTTCCCGGTCGCGATAACGCTGCTGGCGTGCGCGCACCGAGCCCTGCACCACCGGCGATACAATCTCGAGATGCGAGGGGTTGAATGCCAGCGCGAGGTGCACGCGCCCACCGGTCGTCTTGATATCCGATGAGAAACCCTGGTGATACTTCACATCACCGGATGCCAGCCGCATTTCGTGCTGTCCCTCGAACTCCTGGAACAGGTCGGTCGGTGACTTGCCGAGAATATTGACCAGCACGTTCAGGCGGCCGCGATGCGACATACCGATGACGATCTCGCGGACCCCCTGCGAGCCGCTGCGTTCGATAATCTCGCCCAGCAACGGGATCAGGCTTTCCCCGCCCTCCAGCGAAAACCGCTTTTGCCCGACATACTTGTTATGCAGGTAACGCTCGATACCTTCCGCCGCGGTCAACCGTTCCAGCAGCCAGAGGCGGCGCTCGTTGGTAAGCCCCGGGTGTGACTGCACACTTTCGAGGCGCTGCTGGATCCAGCGTTTCTCTTCCGTCCCGGTGATGTGCATGTATTCCACACCGATGGTTTCACAGTAGGTGCGGTTCAGCGCAAACAGGATCTCTTCCAGCGTCGCCTCTTCCGGCCCGACCAGCGAGCCCGTCTTGTATACGCTGTCAAAATCCGCTTCGGAGAGTTCGTGATAATCCAGCTGCAGCTCGGGAATCAGGTCCGGCTCATGCCGGCGCAAGGGGTCGGTCCGTGCATACTGGTGGCCGCGGAACCGGTAGGCATTGATCAGCTGCAGTACCCGAACCTGCTTGTTCTCATAGGCCAGGCGACTGCCCGTCAGGCTGGCAATACGGTGTCCGCGCAGCCGGCCGGTCAGGCGGCTGAATTCCTCACGCAGCCCGGCATGGGAAATATCTCCCTGGTCCTGCCCGTTTACCCGCGGCAGGCCGTCAAAGTAGCGGCGCCAGTGCGGTGTCACGTTATCGGGGTTTACCAGCCAGGACTCGTACAGGGATTCAAGCCAGAGCATGTTGCCGCCACCCAGCAGGGAGGAGCGCTGCAACCTGTTCATCAGTGTCTCACCCATTGCCAACCATTCCGGGTCCAGCGTGATTATGAGTCTGCAATGGCCGCCTGCCAACGACCACGGCCTGTAGCTATCTTATCGCTAGTGTCGCACAAACCTTAAGCCAGGAGTCTTTCGGATTCAGGTAATCATCATCGCGTAGCCGCGTAGCCCGCGATGTACGTCCATGGCCCAGGCCCGCTTCTCGACCGGTTCCCGGTCTCACCTTCTCCCCGGACGCAAAAAAGGGCTGCAGTGCAGCCCTTTCTCTCGCATTGCCGGAGCTGGTTATTGGCTGTTCTGGACCATGTAATCGATCACAGCCTTGAGGTCATCCCCGGAACACTCCATGCACAGCCCCTTGGGCGGCATGGCATTCAGGCCATTGGTGGCATTGGCCAGCAGGGTATCCATGCCTTGCGCGATGCGCGGCGCCCAGGCAGCGGCATCACCCAGCTTGGGTGCACCGGCGACACCGGTACCGTGACATGCAAGACACTTTGACTGGTAAACCTGTTCCGGGCTCATGGGTTCGGCCGCGGCAGCAGTTGCTGCATCACCGGCGGGGGCTGCAACGCTACCGGCGTCTGCCGCACCGGACTCATCCGCAATGTTGACCTGCCCGACCGGCTTGATATTTTCGAGGATGACTTCCTCGGGCTTGTAGGCAGCCATGTCCGCGGTCAGGTAACCGGCAATAAAATAGAGAATAATTGCCAGGATCCCCAAGATACCCAGTACCGCGACAAAGACTGTCGCAAATTGTTTGTCGTTGGAACTCACATGCTTCTCCTTCTGCAACCCGCTATGTATATATTAAAGAATGGGGGCGGATTATACTGCAATCTCCCGGGTCATGAAATTCACCGGAACTGCATAAGAATCAGCGACATCGGCGCATAGACCTGCCACCCGGATGGCGGTATGCTGTGCGCCCTTGCTGCGCACGAACAATCTGCGCCCGTAGCTCAGCTGGATAGAGTACCGGCTTCCGAAGCCGGGTGTCACAGGTTCGAATCCTGTCGGGCGCGCCATATTTTTCAGGGGGTTAGTATACCTCCCTCGTTACCTTCAATTTGGTAACGTGACCAATTGTGAC
>JAUVNM010000033.1 GCA_030599705.1 Gammaproteobacteria bacterium | reverse complement strand
GGCGGGTCAGGTAACCGGAGTTTGCTGTCTTCAGCGCGGTATCGGCCAGGCCCTTGCGTGCACCGTGGGTCGATATAAAGTACTGCAGTACGTCCAGCCCCTCGCGGAAATTGGCCGTGATCGGCGTCTCGATAATCGAGCCGTCCGGCTTCGCCATCAGCCCGCGCATACCGGCCAGCTGCCGGATCTGCGCGGCGGAGCCACGTGCACCGGAATCAGCCATCATGTAGACGGAATTGAACGAGGGCTGGCGGACCGTATTGCCTTCGGCATCGGTTACTTCTTCCGACCCGAGGCGATCCATCATGGCCTTGGCGACCTGGTCATTGGTGCGCGACCAGATGTCGACCACCTTGTTGTAACGTTCACCCATGGTCACCAGCCCGGAGGTGTATTGATTCTGGATTTCCAACACCTCTTCCTCGGCTTCGCCAAGAATTTTCGCCTTGGACTCGGGAATCGTCATGTCCTCGATACCGAATGACACGGCCGCGCGCGTGGCGTAGGAAAAGCCCATGTACATCAGCTGGTCAGCGAAAATAACGGTTTCCTTCAGACCGACACGGCGATAGCAGGCATTGATCAGGCTGGAGATGGCCTTCTTGGTCATATTCTGGTTCACCAGGCTGAATGGCAGCCCCCTGGGCAGCAGTTCGGACAGCAGCGCGCGACCGACGGTGGTTTCGACCAGGCCATAGCTTTCCTGCAATTCACCGGCCTCGTCAAATTCCTCGGTATGCAGGCGTACCTTGATCTTCGCATGCAGCGAGGCATTGCCCGTTTGGTAGGCACGGTGTACCTCGTGGATATCGGTAAATACCATACCCTCGCCCCTGGAATTGATCGATTCCCGGGTCATGTAATACAGACCAAGCACGACGTCCTGCGACGGCACAATGATCGGCTCGCCATTGGCCGGAGAAAGAATATTGTTGGATGACATCATCAATGCACGGGCTTCCAGCTGCGCCTCGATGGACAGCGGCACGTGCACCGCCATCTGGTCACCGTCAAAGTCGGCATTGAATGCCGCACATACCAGTGGGTGCAGCTGGATCGCCTTGCCTTCGATCAGCACCGGTTCAAACGCCTGGATACCGAGACGGTGCAGCGTCGGGGCACGGTTCAGCATGACCGGGTGTTCCCGAATCACCTCTTCCAGGATATCCCAGACCTCGGGACCCTCGCGCTCCACCAGTTTTTTGGCTGCCTTGATGGTGGTCGCCAGACCGCGCAGCTGCAGCTTGCTGAATATAAAAGGCTTGAACAGTTCCAGCGCCATCTTCTTCGGCAAACCGCACTGGTGCAGCTTCAGCGTCGGACCCACCACGATCACGGAACGGCCGGAGTAATCCACGCGCTTGCCGAGCAGGTTCTGGCGAAAGCGGCCCTGTTTGCCCTTGATCATGTCGGCCAGCGATTTCAGCGGACGCTTGTTGGTCCCGGTAATCGCACGCCCGCGGCGGCCGTTATCCAGCAGGGCATCCACCGATTCCTGCAGCATGCGCTTCTCGTTGCGCACGATGATGTCCGGCGCATTCAGCTCCAGCAGCCGCTTCAGGCGATTGTTGCGGTTGATCACGCGACGGTACAGGTCGTTCAGGTCGGAAGTGGCAAAGCGGCCACCATCCAGCGGTACCAGCGGCCGCAGTTCCGGTGGCAGTACCGGCAGCACGGTCAGCACCATCCACTCGGGATGGTTGCCGGATTCGATAAAGGATTCCACCAGCTTGAGACGCTTGCCGAAACGCTTGAGCTTCGTTTCCGACCGGGTGCTGCCGATTTCATCGCGCAACTTGGCCGCCTCCACCTGCAGGTCGATATTCTTCAGCAGCGCGTTAACGGCCTCGGCGCCCATACGCGCATCGAACTCGTCGCCGTTTTCCTGGATCGCCTCGAGATAGGCCTCGTCGGACAGCAGCTGGCCGCGCTCCATCTCGGTCATTCCGGGATCAACAACCACGTAGGCCTCGAAGTACAGCACCCGCTCGATATCGCGCAGGGTCATGTCCAGCAACAGGCCGATGCGCGATGGCAGCGACTTGAGGAACCAGATATGGGCAGCCGGGCTGGCCAGTTCGATATGGCCCATGCGCTCACGACGCACTTTCGCCAGCGTCACCTCGACACCGCATTTCTCGCACACCACGCCACGGTGCTTGAGCCGCTTGTATTTACCGCACAGGCACTCGTAATCTTTGACCGGGCCGAAGATCTTGGCACAGAACAGGCCATCGCGCTCCGGTTTGAAGGTCCGGTAGTTAATCGTTTCCGGCTTCTTCACCTCGCCATAGGACCAGGAACGGATCATGTCGGGCGACGCCAGTCCGATACGGATGGAATCGAAATCGTCAGTTTGCCCTTGTGGCTTCAAAAGATTGAGTAAGTCTTTCATCGTCTCTCCTGCGTGTGCAGCATCGAGTGTCTTGATACCGGGAAATGGACTCTGGGTCAGTCCTGCTCCAGTTCCATGTTAATGCCCAGTGAACGAATCTCCTTCACCAGTACATTGAAGGATTCCGGCATGCCGGGTTCCATATGATGATTACCGTCAACAATGTTCTTGTACATCTTGGTCCGGCCGTTTACATCATCGGATTTCACGGTCAGCATTTCCTGCAGTGTGTAGGATGCTCCGTAGGCCTCCAGCGCCCACACTTCCATCTCACCGAAACGCTGGCCGCCGAACTGGGCCTTGCCACCCAGCGGCTGCTGGGTCACCAGGCTGTATGGCCCGGTTGAGCGGGCATGCATCTTGTCATCGACAAGGTGGTTCAGCTTGAGCATGTACATGTAGCCAACTGTGACTTCACGGTCGAAGGCATCACCGGTACGTCCATCGTACAATGTAGTCTGACCGCTTTCCGGCAGATCCGCGAGTCTCAGCATGTGCCTGATCTCCTCCTCGGAGGCGCCGTCAAATACCGGCGTCGCCATCGGCACGCCCTGCTTCAGGTTGTGCGCCAGCCGGGTGATTTCGTCATCGCTCAGCGATTTCAGGTCTTCCTGGTGGCCGCTGGTGTTATAGACCTGCTCGAGGAACTTGCGAATAGTAGCCGTCTTCTGCTGCTCCTCCAGCATCTTGCCGATCTTCAGCCCGACACCTTTCGCGGCCCAGCCAAGATGGGTCTCCAGCACCTGGCCGATATTCATGCGTGACGGCACACCGAGCGGATTCAGCACGATATCCACCGGGGTGCCATCTACGGTGTATGGCATGTCCTCAACCGGCTGGATCATGGAGATCACGCCCTTGTTACCGTGACGTCCGGCCATCTTGTCGCCTGGCTGTACCCGGCGCTTGACCGCGAGATAGACCTTCACCATTTTCAGCACACCCGGCGCCAGGTCATCGCCGGTCGTGATCTTGGCCTTCTTCTCCTCGAAGCGCTTGTCAAAGTCCTTGTGCAGCGTCTTCAGCTGCTCACCGGCCTTCTCGAGGTTTTCGTTGGCTTCCTCGTTGCGCAGCCGAATCTCGAACCACTTGTCACGACCGATATCAGTCAGGTATTCCCGGGTCACCTTGGCGCCGGCCGCCAGTTGCTGCGGCCCGCCCTCGGCGACCTTGCCCTGCAGCAGCTTCTCAACACGCTGGTAGATGTCATCCTCCATGATGCGCAGCTGGTCGTTCAGATCCTTGCGCACCTGGGTGACCTGCTCTCCCTGTATCTGCAGAGCACGCTGGTCCTTCTCGACGCCATCGCGCGTGAATACCTGTACATCGATGACCGTACCATCCATGCCGGAAGGTACGCGCAGGGATGTGTCCTTCACGTCGGCGGCCTTCTCGCCGAAGATCGCACGCAGCAGTTTTTCTTCCGGCGTCAGCTGGGTCTCGCCTTTCGGCGTAACCTTGCCCACCAGGATGTCACCCGGCTTGACTTCCGCACCAATGTAGACGATGCCGGATTCATCCAGCTTGGAGAGCGCGCCTTCACCGACATTGGGAATATCGCCGGTGACTTCCTCGGAACCCAGTTTGGTGTCCCGTGCCACGCAGGTCAGCTCTTCGATATGGATGGTGGTGAAACGGTCTTCCTCGACAACGCGTTCCGAGATCAGGATCGAGTCCTCGAAGTTGTAGCCGTTCCAGGGCATGAACGCGACCAGCAGGTTCTGGCCCAGCGCCAGCTCGCCCATGTCGGTACTCGGCCCGTCGGCGAGCACATCACCGCGCGCGATCATGTCACCCGGCGACACCAGCGGCCGCTGGTTGATGCAGGTATTCTGGTTGGATCGCGTGTACTTGGTCAGGCTGTAGATGTCTACACCGGGCTCACCGGCAACCGTTTCATCGTCGTTGACCCGAACCACGATACGCCCGGCATCCACGGAGTCCACGACACCGCCACGCCTGCCGACGACCGTCACACCGGAGTCCACCGCCACGATACGCTCGACACCGGTACCTACCAGCGGCTTTTCGGTGATCAGGGTCGGGACCGCCTGGCGCTGCATGTTCGAACCCATCAGGGCGCGGTTAGCGTCATCATGCTCCAGGAACGGGATCAGTGCCGCGGCCACCGAAACGATCTGCTTCGGTGACACGTCAATGTAATCAACCTGGTCGGGAGACGAGGTCATGAATTCATTCTGGTTGCGGCAGGTCACCAGTTCATCGATCAGCCTGCCCTTTGCATCGACCGTGGCATTGGCCTGGGCGATGGTGTATTCGCCCTCTTCTATCGCGGACAGATATTCGACCTTGTCCGTGACCCGGCCGTTGTCCACCTTGCGATACGGTGTCTCCAGAAAACCGTAGTTATTGGTGCGCGAGTACACAGCGAGTGAGTTGATCAGGCCGATATTCGGGCCTTCCGGGGTTTCGATAGGACAAACACGCCCGTAATGCGTCGGGTGCACATCACGCACCTCGAAGCCGGCACGCTCGCGTGTCAGGCCACCCGGACCCAGTGCCGATACCCGGCGCTTGTGGGTGACTTCGGACAGCGGGTTGTTCTGGTCCATGAACTGGGACAACTGGCTGGAACCGAAGAACTCCTTGATGGCCGCCGCTACCGGTTTGGCGTTGATCAATTCCTGCGGCATCAGGCTTTCCGACTCGGCCATGCTAAGCCGTTCCTTCACCGCGCGCTCGACGCGCACCAGGCCGATTCGAAAAACATTTTCCGCCATCTCGCCCACACAGCGGATACGGCGGTTACCGAGATGATCGATGTCATCCACGGAGCCCAGGCCGTTGCGGATATTGATCAGTACCTCCATCACCGCGAGGATGTCTTCCTTCGACAGCGTGCCTTCTCCGGTTATTTCTTCACGACCGACACGGCGGTTGAATTTCATGCGGCCGACCGCCGACAGATCATAGCGATCGGTGGTAAAGAACAGGTTCTTGAACAGGTTCTGTGCCGCATCCTTGGTCGGCGGCTCACCCGGGCGCATCATCCGGTAGATCTCGACCATGGCCTCGAGATCGGTGGTCGTCTGATCGATGCGCATGGTCGTGGAAATATACGGGCCACGATCCAGGTCATTCACATAGAGTGTCTTTATCTCCCTGATCTCGGCCTCACGCAGCTTTTCAAACAGCTCCTGCGTAATCTCGTCATTAGCATTGGCGATCACCTCACCGGTTTCCTTGTCGATCACGTTGTGCGCAAGGATCTTGCCGACCAGGTAGTCATCCGGCACAACCAGCGACTTGACGCCGGTCTTTTCCAGCTCGCGGATATGCCGCGCCGTGATGCGGCGTCCTTCCTCGACAATGACCTTGCTCTTGACCTTGATATCGAAAGTCGCTGTCTCGCCACGCAGGCGTTCTGCCACCAGGTTCAGCTTGACTTCTTTTTTGTTGATATTGAACGTGTTGGTCTCGAAAAATATATCGAGTATCTGCTCGTTGTCATAGCCTAGTGCGCGCAACAAGATCGTTGCCGGCAGCTTGCGGCGGCGGTCGATGCGCACGAACAGGGCATCCTTGGGATCGAACTCCATGTCCAGCCAGGAACCCCGGTAGGGAATCACCCGCGCCGAGAACAGCAGCTTGCCGGACGAATGGGTCTTGCCCTTGTCGTGATCGAAGAACACGCCGGGAGAACGGTGCAGCTGGGACACAATAACGCGTTCCGTACCATTGATGACAAAGGTACCGTTATCCGTCATCAGCGGCAGTTCGCCCATGTAGACTTCCTGCTCCTTGATGTCCTTGACCTTGTTGGAATCCTTCGGTGCATCCTTGTCATAGATAATCAGACGGCCCAGGGCCCGCAGCGGCGCCGCATAGGTCAGGCCACGCAGCTGGCATTCCTTGACATCGAAGGCCGGTTTGCCGAGATGGTAGCTTACGTAATCGAGCGCGGCATTTCCGGAATAACTAACGATCGGGAACACCGACTTGAATGCGGCATGCAGACCCTTGTCATCACGCCCGTTGGGGTCCTTGTCCGCCTGCAGGAAGGCGCGGTAGGACTCCAGCTGGGTCGCCAGCAAATACGGCACCTCAAGAATACTGTGGCGTTTACCAAAGTCCTTGCGAATACGTTTCTTCTCGGTGAAACTGTAGGCCATCGGATTTCCTCTTCAGTCACTGTCCGGAATGCGCGTCAGTACGCTCACTTCCCGGGCAACAGCAAGTACCGGCACACATGCCGGCACGGTTACTCTACCTGACAAACAGGGAACAGGCTGTCCGCCTTCCCGGCGAACAGCCAATCCTGCAGTACTGCGGTTGCGGTAATAACGCAATGATTACGCGACCCGCCTACTTGAGCTCGACGCTGGCGCCGGCTTCTTCAAGCTTCTTCTTGATGTCCTCGGCTTCGTCCTTCGCTGCAGCCTCCTTGATGGTCGACGGGACGCCTTCCACCATTTCCTTGGCTTCCTTTAGACCAAGAGCGGTGATGCTGCGAACCGCCTTAATGACGGAAACCTTGTTTTCGCCGAAGCTGGACATGACAACATCGAACTCGTTCTTCTCTTCGACAGCAGCAACTTCGCCACCAGCGGCAGCCGGGGCAGCGGCAACCGCGGCAGCGGCAGTCACGCCAAACTTCTCTTCCATCGCGGAAATCAGGTCAACGACCTCCATTACGGTCATGCCGGAGATAGTCTCCAGGATCTCTTCTTGTGAAACGGCCATAACAAATACTCCTGTTAAAATCTGAATTGGTTAATGAATTGGTTCAAGCTGCCTGCTGCTTCTGGTCACTAACGGCCGCCACGGTGCGCACCAGCTTGCCCGGGACCTCATTGAGCGTCCTGACAAACTTCGCAACCGGGGCCTGCATGACAGACATCAGCATACTGAGTGCCTGGTCACGGGTCGGGAGCTTCGCCAGCCGGTCAATATCACCCGGCTCCAGCAACTCACCACCCACTGACAGCATGGTGACCGAGAACTTGTCATGTTCTTTGGCAAAGTCCTTGGCCACACGTGCCGCCGCACCCGGGTCTTCCTGCGAAAACGCCAGGATAAGCGGCCCGGTCAACCGGTCACTCATGCACTCGAAGTCAGTGTCCACAAGGGCACGACGCGCCAGCGTATTCTTCACGACGCGCAGATAGACATTGTCCGCGCGCGCCTTGCTACGCAGGCTGGTCAGCTCACCGACCGTCAGACCGCAATAATCCGCAGCCACCGCCGAGCAGGCGTCCCTGGCAACCTCGCTGACTTCAGCAACAACAGCCTTTTTCTCTTCAAGAGTTAATGCCATTGCATTTACCTCGTTAAGGAATTACCGGATACCCAGCCACCGGCCTCATTTCCTGTTTTACAACACGCCAGCCAACATCGCAGGCGCACCCTCTGCGCAGGCCGAACTGCATACTGCAGACCAATTAAACCGGTTACCCGGCACCTGCGGTCTTTGACGGCTTCCGGCAAAACCGGTAAACGCCAAAATTTTTTTCACCCTCTCCCCAGAGGGGAGAGGGAGATTTCGTAAAAAATCTATAACTCCAGCGAAGCCTGGTCGATCTGCAGCCCCGGTCCCATGGTGGTCGATACCGAGACCTTCTTCAGGTAAACGCCCTTGGCAGAAGACGGCTTGGCCTTTTGCAGGTCGGCCAGCAGGGTACCCAGGTTTTCCCGCAGCGCACTGACTTCAAAATCCGCCCTGCCGATCGGGCAATGAATAATGCCCGCCTTATCGGTGCGATAACGCACCTGCCCGGCCTTGGCATTCTTTACCGCCGTTGCGACATCCTGGCTGACCGTACCGACTTTCGGGTTCGGCATCAGGCCGCGCGGACCAAGGATCTGTCCGAGCGTGCCCACGACACGCATCGCATCCGGAGAGGCGATTACGACATCGAAATTCATGTTGCCCTTCTTGACCTCTTCCGCGAGATCTTCCAGCCCGATAATATCGGCACCGGCTTTCTTCGCCGCATCGGCATTGGCCCCCTGGGTGAATACCGCGACACGGACTGTCTTGCCCGTGCCGTGCGGCAGCACCGTGGAACTGCGCACGACCTGATCGGACTTGCGCGAGTCAACGCCCAGGTTGATGCTGACGTCCACTGATTCCTTGAATTTTTTGGTGGACAGTTCCTGCAACAGGCCGAATGCCTCGTCGACGGGATACAGCTTGCCGGGCGTCACTTTATCCTGGACCAGTTTCGCCTTCTTTGTCAGCCTCGCCATGATCAGCCCTCCTCCACGTCAAGACCCATACTGCGGGCGCTGCCGGCGATGATACGCACGGCTGCATCCATGTCCGCCGCATTCAGGTCGGGCATTTTCATGCTGGCGACTTCTTCCAGCTGGGCGCGGGTTACCGTGCCTACCTTGCTGGTATTCGGGGTGCCGGAGCCCTTCTGGATGCCGACGGCCTTCTTCAACAGCACGGAAGCCGGCGGCGTCTTGGTAATGAAGGTAAAGCTGCGGTCGCTATACACGGTGATCACGACCGGGGTTGGCAGACCCTTCTCTGCTTGCTGTGTCTGCGCATTGAATGCCTTGCAGAACTCCATGATGTTCACGCCATGCTGACCGAGCGCCGGACCGACGGGCGGACTCGGATTGGCCTCACCTGCAGGGACCTGCAACTTGATATATGCCTCGATTTTTTTAGCCATCTGTTACTCCTGCGGGTACCAGCGCCTCGCGGCTCCCCTGTGTTCATATGCGACGGAAATTCCGCCACGATCTTGTAGGAGCGAGCTTGCTCGCGAATCATTCAACGGCAAGCTATTCGCCAGCAAGCTGGCTCCTACACCTTAAATAACTACGCCTTCTCTACCTGGCCGAACTCAAGCTCGACCGGCGTGGAACGCCCGAAGATCAGTACGGAGACCCGCAACCGGCTCTTCTCGTAGTTCACTTCTTCCACCACGCCGTTGAAATCGTTGAACGGGCCATCCGTCACGCGTACTACCTCGCCGGCCTCGAACAGGACCTTTGGCCGCGGCTTGTCCACGCCCTCCTGCACCCGTTGCAGGATGGAATCTGCTTCCTGCTCGGTTATCGGCGCCGGCTTGTCACTGGTCCCGCCGATAAAACCCATCACCTTCGGCGCATCCTTGACCAGGTGCCAGGTGTCATCGTTCATCTCCATCTGCACCAGCACATAACCCGGGAAGAACTTGCGTTCGCTCCTGCGCTTCGCGCCATCGCGCATTTCAACCACTTCTTCGGTAGGTACCAGTATTTCACCGAACATGTCGTCCATGTCGGCACGTGACACGCGTTCTTCCAGCGCACGCTTTACCTGGTTCTCAAAGCCCGAATAGGCGTGAACAACATACCATTGCAATGCCATAACTCAGTTTCCCTGACCTGTCAGGAACTGCACACCCGACAACAGCAACATATCCAGCAACCAGAGAAAAATCCCTACCAGCAGGACAAGAAACAGAACAACCAGAGTCGTCTGGACCGTTTCGGCGCGGGTAGGCCAGACAACACGACGCACTTCGCTGTTCGCACCACTGATAAATCCCAGGATGCTGCGCCCGTAACCGGTCTGTGCCGCTATAAATACGGAAATCCCCGCAACCGCCATAATGCCGAGCGCGCGGACTACCGCATGCTGGTCATCAAAGTAATAAAAACCGTACACACCTGCACTCATCAGCAGCACCGCAAGCCAGAGCTTCAGGGTGTCCATGCCGTTACTACCGGTATCAACTTTTGCATTCATAAATAAAATGGGGTCAGACCCCGATTTTTCCTCAAATTCTGCATCTGTGGCCTGTTCTCAAAAAATGGGGGTCTGACCCCATTTTATTTGGCAGGCCAGGAGGGAATCGAACCCCCAACCTGCGGTTTTGGAGACCGCCGCTCTGCCAATTGAGCTACTGGCCTAACACTTTTACGTAGGACCGGCGCC
>JAUVNM010000134.1 GCA_030599705.1 Gammaproteobacteria bacterium | reverse complement strand
TCTCCCTCATTTTTTTTTTACTTTTTGGTGGGGGGTTGCCCGCTCTGGTTCCCCCTCATCGGGGGCTCAAAAAATTTTTTTTCCTGTTCGTCGCCTGTTTGCGGGCGAACTCCTGCTGGTCATCTGCTGCGCTACTCATCAGTTCCACCCGGTACAGCTCCAGTTCGTCGCCACTGACCAGGGTCGTATGCCAGTCGCCACAGCTGGCGCAGACCAGCCGGTTCGGGAGCACGCTGGTGGTGCTGCCACACTCCGCGCAACGGACCATTACCGGCAGGCTGTCAATGACCAGCTCGGCGTCGGCAGCAACCGTACCTGCACTGGCGATGGGGAAGGCCTGCTCTACCAGGTGCGGTTCAACCCCGGAAAGCGGGCCAATGCGCAGTTCAATCCGTACTGCCTCGCTGGCCTCGTGCCGCTGCACGATTTGCTCGATTTGCTCGATCAGGGCCTGGCAGACGGCAAGTTCATGCACCGGCCTCGCCCTCCAGCATGAGGTCATAGAGCTCCCATGCCGTGCGTGCTTCCTGCGGTGTGATCTTCTGGATGGCATAGCCGACATGCACCACGACGTAATCATCTACCCGCAGGCCGGCATCCTGCATCATGAACAGGCTGACATCGCGCTGTACACCCTTGGCCTCGCAGTTCGCGGTGTAACCGTCGATGGCCCTGATTTGCATCGGTATGCCCAGGCACATAAATGCTTTTCAATCCCCTTATATTCAACCGGATATAGAGCCGGTCCCGTTCATCACATACTAAACCCGCGTAATCGATTCATGAGTTGATATGGATCAACTAACAACGATGCAGGCTCCTGTACAAATCAACACATACTAGCGAGGAGCCTGCACATTGCAGACAACCAACACGCTTATCCTGGGAATTGGCAATACCCTGCTTTCCGACGAAGGTGTCGGCATCCACATGCTCGGGTATCTGCGCAAACACTTTCCGGAACTTCCCGACGTCAGTTACCTGGACGGCGGTACCCTGAGTTTTACGCTGGCGCCGTGGATAGAAGATGCAGGCAACCTGGTCGTCGTCGATGCGGCCGAGCTGAATCATTCACCGGGTACCGTGGAGGTCTTTGAGGGAGAGGCAATGGACCGGTTTGCCGGCAAGACCAAGCGCAGTGTCCATGAAGTCAGCCTGGGTGACCTGCTGTCAATCGCACACCTCACCGATGCCCTGCCCGCTAACCGCGCACTGGTCGCGATTCAGCCCGGAAATATTGACTGGGGGTCGACCCTGAGCGGTACGGTTGAACGTGCGCTTCCGGAAGCAGCGCACCAGGTTATCCGCCTGATCCGGGAATGGACGCCGGAAAAAAATCAGCTGCCGGCAGATCGGCAGCCGGTATACGGGTAGATTGACACAAGGGGAAAGGGGCAATGGAAAACACAATACTGCTACCGCTGGATGGCTCGGAATCCGTAGAGGAAATTCTCCTCTATGTGACTTCGATAACGCCTCGCGAGGCGACCGGGATAACCCTGCTTACCGTGATTCCGGACAAGGATACCGAGGCCGGCGGTGATGCACATGCCGGGGATATTCACGAGGCGCTGGGCACGGCCGGCTGGAGCGTCAGCCGGGAGACACGCATGGGCGACCCGGTCGAGGAGATCGTCAAGTTCGCCATCCTGCTGCCGGCCAGCATGCTGCTGATGTCGACTCACGGGCGCTCGGGGCTGGAACGGGTCCGTGCAGGCAGCGTTACCGAGCAGGTGCTGAAACAGTCGCCCTGCCCGGTCTTTATCCTGCACAGCACCCGGGCAGAACCGGCGGACCAGCGTACGGAAAACCTGTTCCGGCGGATCCTGGTTCCACTGGACGGGTCGGAAATATCCGCTTCCATTCTCGTTTGTGTGGAGCGCTTTGCGAAGGCGCATGACTCGGAGGTCATCCTGTTTCATGACGAGATGGATAGCGACGGCAAGGACTACAACCGCGCCGCCGTCAAGGAGGCCCTGCAGGACCAAAGCGTCAAGCTTGCCAATACCGGGTTGAAGGTATCGCTGGACATGTCTACCTACAAGCGCCCGATACGCGAAATTCTAGGCAAGATCGATGAGATGAATATCGACCTGGTATCCATGGCGACGCACGGTGCATCGGGTGCACGGCGTGCCCTGGATGAGTCGGTCACCGCCGAGGTCATCCGGCATTCCAACTGCCCGTTACTGGTCTGGTCCGCGGAGCCGCAGTGTCCCCCGGTCACCTGAGGGCAGATGATTCCATGCCACACATGACAGACACAGAAACACTGAAGGTAGAGGCTGGTGAAAACCTGACCTGGAACGTGCAGCCGCTGCTGCATGAAATCCGGCATGCCCTGGTAAAGCTGCTGGATGACGGCGGGCACACGGTAATCGATTTGCGCAGCATCCCCCTGGCGCCGGGAGAGGAGGAGAAGCTGCTCGACACCCTGGGCCGGGGCGAGATCGTCGCGCAATTGTCAGCGCTCGGACCCAGCGAGATCCTCGAGACCCGTTTCCCGGGTGTCTGGCTGATTACCCATTACAACAATGACAATGAAGTCATTGGCAAGTTTGTCGAGGTGTGCCGCTTGCCACGGATATTGCAGGCACCGGTCGAGGATATCAGGGAAGCGCTTGAAAACCTTGAGGCGCAACTCGCGCAGCAGACAGGAGAGCAATAATGTCGAACGACAAGACGCTGGGTGAAATACTGCGAAAACAGGGAATTTCCCGGCGCGGGTTCCTTAAATTCTGTGCGGCAACGGCCTCGATGATGGCGCTGCCGCCAAGCATGGTGCCGGCGATCGCCGCGGCCCTGGAGAAGGCGCGGCGACCTTCGGTGATCTGGCTGTCCTTCCAGGAGTGTACCGGCTGTACCGAGTCGCTGACGCGCTCGCATTCCCCGACGGTGGAAGGCCTGATCTTCGATGCCATCTCGCTGGACTACCATCACACCCTGCAGGCGGCCTCCGGCACGGCCGCGGAAGCCGCGCGTGAAGCGGCGATGGAGGAGAACTACGGCAAGTACATCCTGGTTGTCGACGGGTCAATCCCGACGGCCAACCCGGGTTATTCCACCATTGCCGGTATCAGCAACAAGGACATGCTGATGGATACCGCGATGGGCGCCGCCGCCATTATTTCGGTCGGGACCTGCGCGGCGTTTGGCGGCATACCGCACGCCAAACCAAACCCGACCGGCGCCGTAGCGGTGTCCGACCTGATCAAGGACAAGCCGATTATCAATGTTCCGGGGTGTCCTCCGATCCCGGTCGTGATTACCGGTGTGCTGGCGCACTTTCTGACCTTCGGGGCCATCCCGGAACTGGATGCGCTTGGCCGTCCCGTTGCGTTCTACGGCAAGAGCATTCATGACCGCTGTTATCGCCGTCCGTTCTATGACAAGGGCCTGTTTGCCGAGACCTTTGATGACGAGGGCGCGAAGAAGGGCTGGTGCCTGTACAAGCTGGGCTGCAAGGGTCCGACGACCTACAACGCCTGTGCCACCACCAAATGGAACGAGGGCACCAGCTTCCCGATCGAATCCGGGCATCCCTGCCTTGGCTGCTCGGAACCGGATTTCTGGGACGGCGGCGGTTTCTACAAGGCGATTTCCACACCGACCGGGGACATCGGGCGTACCGCTACCTATGCCATCGGCGCCGGGGCCGCGGCCGGTATCGCCCTGGGCGCAATGAATCGTGCCAAGCACTCACGCGCAGAAAAGGCGCATGAAAAAGTGACCATCGATGATCTCGACAAGGAGAAATAGCCATGAGTGAAACCGAATTTCTCCTGTGGGTGCGTGGTCCCGGTCTGCAGGGCGCCACCATCATATTCGTACTCGGGATGGCCGTACGGATTCTCGAGATACTGGTACTGGGCAGGAAACCGGACCTGGCGGAAGCCCGCGGGTCCGCTGTTGCCGGGGGATTGCGCACGATCATAACGCGGTCGGTGCCGGACAAGGGTACTTTCAAGCGTTCGACCTTTACCGTGGTGGCCGGTTATATATTCCATTTCGGCCTGTTCATTACCATCCTGCTGTTCGCCCCGCACATCCTGCTGATCGATGAAGTGCTGGGTGTCAGCTGGCCGGCCCTGCCGACGCCGGTGGTCGATGCCACAACCGTGGTGACCATCATTGCACTGGTGGCGGTGCTGATACATCGCCTGAAGGACCCGGTGCTGCGGTTCCTGTCGCGATTCCAGGATTACCTGGTCTGGTTCGTGACCATCCTGCCACTGGTCACCGGTTATATCGCCTTTCACCGCATCGGGTTTTCACCACCGCTGCTGATTGCCATCCACATTTTCAGTGTGGAGCTGCTGATGGTGGCGTTTCCATTCACCAAGCTGGCACATGCCTTCACGTTATTCGTGGCGCGCTACTATAACGGCGCGATTTCCGGGTACCGGGGAGTGAACTCATGAGCGCCTCCCTGGAACGCGGCATCGCTGCCTTCAAGGAGCAGATCGATGCACCGGTGGCGGCCTTTTTCAGCAGCTGCGTGCATTGCGGCATGTGTTCAGAGGCCTGCCTGTTCTTCACCGAAACCGGTGACCCGACACTCACACCCATTTACAAGCTGGAGCCGCTGCGCCGTATCTGGAAGCAGGAATACACCTTCTGGGGCCGGTCTGCCAGGGCGTTCGGCCTGAGCAAGCCGGTGACTGATGAAGAGCTGAGCAAGTGGGAAACACTGGTCTATGACACCTGTACGCTGTGCGGGCGCTGTTCCATGGTGTGCCCCGTCGGCAACGACATTACCTACATGATCCGCAAGATGCGCGAGGGGATGGCGGCCGCCGGCCATGCGCCGGAAGGCCTGATCAGCGCGACCAAACGGGCAGTCACCATCGGCAGTCCCATGGGCGTCAAGCTACCCGCGCTGCAGGCGCAGATACGGCATATGGAAGAGGAAATCGGCCTGAAGATACCGGTGGATGTGGAAGGGGCCGAATACATGTGCCTGTTGTCTTCCATGGAGATCATGAATTTCCCGGAATACATGGGTGCAATGGCGAAGATCTTCAAACAGGCCAACGTCTCCTGGACGATTTCCTCCGAGGCCTTCGAGGCCACCAACAGCGGCATCCAGATCGGCGTCTCCGAGATTGCCGCCGAACTGGTGCAGCGCATCGTGGATGCGGCGGAGAAACTCAAGGTCAAGGCCGTCATCAGTCCCGAGTGCGGCCATGCCTACATGGCGATTCGCTGGGAAGGCCCCAACCTGGTCGGCAAACCATTTGATTTCAAGGTCGTGCATATCCTGGAAGTGCTGGATGAGTTGCGCAAGCAAGGGCGGCTGAAGACGACCGGCAAGGAGACCCAGCGCCTCACCTATCACGATCCCTGCCAGATTGCGCGCCGTGGCGGCGTGGTGGAACAGCCCCGCAACCTGCTCAACATGGTGGCGGATGACTTTGTCGAAATGCCGGATACCGGCACCATGAACTGGTGTTGCGGCGCCGGTGGTGGTGTCAGCAGCAATGAACGGGCCGATGATATGCGCCTCAAGGCTTTCAACCGCAAGAAGGCGCAGCTCGATGCCGTGCATGCAGACGGGCTGGTATCCGCCTGCTCGAATTGCCGCATCCACCTCGAGGAGGGCCTCGAGGAATACCACATGGATATACCGGTGCTCAGCCTGACGGAGACCATCGCCGAGCATCTGGCGGATGATTAAGGAGTAGGAGCCAGCT
>JAUVNM010000248.1 GCA_030599705.1 Gammaproteobacteria bacterium | reverse complement strand
GCTCGACTCAACGCCAGAACCCTGACGCGGGCGCGTCTAGCGCTGGCGCGGCTTCCACCACGCGGGGTTGGTCTTGATGAAGTCGGTGAGCGCCCGGTACTTCGGCGCCGCGGCCGGGGCCTGGTCGTACCACTCGAAGGCGCCCCAGCTCCCGTTCTCGTTGTAACGGGTGGTCGAAGAGAAGCTCACGAACAGGGTGCCGCCCGCGTCCTTCCAGTTGCCCAGGTAGAGCGCGTACAGGTCGCTCATGCCGGCATCGCGGTTCGCCGCGATCAGCCGGTCAAGCCGCTCCAGCCACGGGTCGCGGCCCTGCGCACCACTCTTCATACCGCTGGCATCGCTGCACGCATCGGGCAGATCGTTGAGCAGCTTTTGAAATTGCCGTCCCCGTTCGGCGCCGCTGACGGCAATGGCATAGACCGTTGGCCAGTCGGACGCCGTGAAGCGCGCCTCGGGAAACCGGTAGGCATGCCGGCCCGGTGGTGCCATGGCGCTGCGGTCACAGGCCGCGGACAGTTGACTGATGCCGTCTTTGGTTCCATGCGCAATCACAAACACCGCGTCGGCCTGTTCGACCTCCACTTCCAGCACCGGGCAACCGGACTGCCCGTTGCCGCAACGGTCCCGGTAGTCCTCCCGGTTGGTGTGCCGCACCAGCTCCATCCGGGCAATGGCCGGCTTCCCCGGGCTGGTTACCCGTGCCACGCTGCGCTGTTCGGGGCGGCTGCCGGCCGCCGGGATGCGGATCCAGGTTGCCGTGTCCATGCCGGCGAGGTGCTCGCCGGAGTCTTTGGGATGCAGGATCACCCACACCTGGTAGAGCCCCGGCTGGATCCGGTGGGTCTCGCCACGCAGGACAAAATTCGCCTGCTGGCGGGTTTCGGTTATCTGCACCTCGCGGTAACGTGACAGATTGTTGCCGATCAGGCCCAGCAGGGTACGCAGCTGCGGCTGGTCAGAGGTGATCCTGTCCACCTTGATTTTCAAGTCTTCCACGTCCTGCTGACGCAGCAGGCAACTCAGGTTGTTGGCCAGGTAGGTGGCGGCCAGGTCCGGCTGCCCGGCACTGAACGGCAATACCCGAAGACCCCGCAGTGACTCGTCGGTACGCCGTACCTGCAGGGCGCGCAACTCGCTGCCGGTGAGAGTACCCGTCCAGTGGTGACTGAGTCCGCTGACCCATTCACCGGCGCGCACATCCAGGGCGCGCACCGACACGCGAAACGGTGCCGTTGCCGTGCGCGTAATCTCGATGCCGATAAAATAACTGGCATCACGCAGCCTGCCGCACTGCACCTGGTCCAGCCGGCGGTGGTGTTGCGCCTGCGGTTGTTGCGGCTGCCAGGGCACGCGTACGCCGGGTGTCTTCAGCAGGCTGTCCATGAGGCGGTCACGAATACTGCGTGTCAGGCCGTCGATGTCCGGCTGTATGTCGTCACCATCCAGGCGCACGATGATCACCGGCTCGCCCTTGAAGCGCGGGTGCTGGCCGAGTTGTTGCGACACGTAGGGTGCGAGTTCGGTGTCCACCCAGTCCTGCAGTGAGGACGCTGCAGCGTGCCCGGAACGCAGCGGCTGCTGGCTGCAGCCGGCAGCCAGCAGCAAGACCAGTAGAGCGAACAAGGTGTGGCGTGCGGCTATCACAATGTTAGTCCTCCAGTATTACCTGCCCGTTGCCCCGGATCACCAGCACACCGCCCGGCTTCCCCCGCGTGAGCGCGGCGATGGCCGTCCTGGTCGCCGCAGGCAATTGCACTCCCCACACCACGCCTGACTGTGCGGGGCCGTCGGCCGTGCCTTCCAGGCTGTGAAGGTAGTGTGCCGGGACGGTCAGTGCCGCCATCTCGTGAAACCATTGCGGGAAGGATGCCCGCGCAACGGCCGGGCGGCCCGCATCCATCGACAGGCGCCACGCCTGCTGATCGGCCATGCCGTACAGGGCGACGCTGCCCGCCGTGACCAGCCGGTCGAGTGCGGCTGCGGAGGCAAAGCGCAGTGTGAATCCCTTCCCGGGGGGTAGCGGTTTGACTGCGGGCGCTGCTGGTGGTTGTTTCTCGATTACGGGTTTGGCTACGGGCACAGGCGGTGTGCGTTTCCTGATCACGGGTTTGGCCGCAGGCTGCTCTGCCTGCTGTCGCGAGCGGTGCCTCAGCGTCTCGATTTCCCTGCGGCTGCGATCCAGCTGCACCTGGGTGTCCAGCAGTCGCCCGCGCAGTGCGTCCAGCTGCTGCTCTTTCTGCGCCCTGATATCCTGGTGCGGCCTTGCCGCCTGTGCTGGCTGCACGGGCTTGCCCGCCTGCTGCACCGGAATCCCCTGCACCAGTGCGAATATGGCCATCAGACACAGACCGATAATGGACAGGAAGCGCATGACATCCGTTTGCAGGGCCTCGATATCACCCCCTGCGGCAGCGGCTGCCGGGGGAAACCTGGCCTGCCGGCGCCGCCGGATCATGGGCCTTCCGGTAACACATACGCCGCGCTGCGGCGTGTACCGGCACTCTCGATCGACTCGCGGATTTCACTGAGCAATGCTTCAACCCGGTTGGTGTGGTGCTGTTCCTGCGCCTCGTAATAGCGGCTCAGCCGGGTACCCAGCAGCGAACTCTTGATCACCCGCATCAGGTAACCGCCGATACCGCCGACAATGGTGGTCGTCAGCGCGGTCAGGATGCCGCCTTCCACCAGGCGCTGCAGTACCGCATAGGCGCCGGCTTGTGCGGCGACCCCCGGATCACCGAGGGCATACAACAACGCACTGCGCATGCCGATCGCGGTCCAGATGACGCCGATACCGAAGAACAGGCTGGTCCAGACATCGTTGAGGTGCTCGAGCTGGCTGATCTCGTCCGGCGGGCAGCCGGCATCGAGCCGCCGTTGCAGCGCACGCAGGCTGTGGATATACAGGCCGAGGGTGATCCCGAACGGCATGATTGATAGTCCCAGGTTGCGCCGGCTCCACTCGAACAGTACCTGGATCCCGGGCACATCGAGCACGGCGATTGAAATGACCTCGAGCACGGTCAGCAGGTACACCGCCACCAGGCCGGTGAGGAAACTGAGCAGCATGCCCAGCCACAGGCCGTTGAAAAAGCCGCGCTCCTTTAGCTGCTGCATCACCGATCACTCAATCGGCCCGCAGGCCTCGCAGGTGGCCTCCAGTACCAGTTCGGTTTCCTGGTACAGGTTGCTGGCGCGGGTGTAATTGAGCCGGTCCGCACTGATCTTGAGCAGGCCCTGCTCCTTGTCGCCCAGTTCCCGATTCATCTCGCGCATGACATCGGACTGGTGCGGGCAGGTCTGCGAACAAACACTGTAGTCGCTGACCAGGGACACATACTTGATGCCGAAGTAACGGTTATACAGTTCCCGCGCCTGGCGCTTGCTCAGCAGGCCCGCCTCATTTGACCACAGCAGGAAGTCGCTGAAGCTGGCCTTGTTCTCCTTTTTCGGGTCGCCCTCTGCGATCGTGAGCAGGCGCTGGAAGTAGGCATCGAACTCGTGCTCGCAGCCGGTTTCCAGGTCGAAGCGGGCGGCACTGATGGCCTGTTCCAGGTTCGGCCCTTCCGGCAGGCTGCAGGCAGTCTTGCGGGCGGGGTTGTTGCTGCAGGCTGCCAGTGACGTCGCGATGGCCGCCACGGCAACCATGCCGGTCAGTCTGTTTTTCATTGCCTGTTTTCTTTTCAATGCTGGTTTCATGAGTTTTCTCCGGTTCAGATGTCACATTTGCAGGGCACTTTCCTAGCCGCGGTCGGC
>JAUVNM010000287.1 GCA_030599705.1 Gammaproteobacteria bacterium | reverse complement strand
TGGCGATGTGGCCGATATCACCAGGGACGGCATGGCCATCTATGACCAGGCGGGCAACCGGATCGAGCGGCCGGTCAAACAGTCCCGGGTGACGGCGGATGCCACCGACAAGGGTGACTATGCGCACTACATGCTCAAGGAGATTTTCGAGCAACCACGGGCGCTTGCCGACACCCTCGAGGGCCGCATCAGTGGCAACCGGGTACTGGAAGCGGCTTTTGGCGCCGATGCCGGCCGGATTTTCGACGCAGTGGCGGGTGTGCACATCATCGCCTGTGGCACCAGCTATCACGCCGGCATGGTGGGGCGCTACTGGCTGGAGTCGCTGGCCGGTATTCCCTGCAGTGTCGAGGTGGCCAGCGAATTCCGCTACCGTCACCCGGTGGTGCGCAACAATTCTCTGATCGTGACCCTGTCCCAGTCCGGTGAAACCGCGGATACGCTGGCCGGGTTGCGCGAGGCGCGCCGGCTGGGTTTCGGCCGGGCGCTGTCTATCTGCAACGTGCCGGAAAGCACACTGGTGCGTGAATCCGACCTGGTGCTGATGACGCATGCCGGCCCGGAAATCGGTGTGGCCTCGACCAAGGCGTTTACCACCCAGCTGGTGGCGATGCTGCTGCTGACCATCGTGCTCGGGCGCCGGCATGGCATGACAGAGGAAACCGAGGCCTGCCTGGTGAATGAGCTGCGCAGCGTGCCGGGCAAGGTGGAGTCTGCGCTGACCCTGAACGAGCAGGTCATCACACTGGCCCGCGAGCACTTCTCTGACAAGCACAATGCCCTGTTCCTGGGGCGCGGCGCACAGTTTCCCGTGGCCATGGAAGGGGCGCTCAAGCTCAAGGAAATTTCCTACATACATGCCGAGGCCTATCCCGCCGGTGAACTCAAGCATGGACCGCTGGCGCTGGTGGATGCCAATATGCCGGTTATTGCCGTGGCGCCGAACAACGAACTGCTGGAGAAACTCAAGTCGAATCTGCAGGAAGTGCGTGCCCGCGGCGGTGAGCTGATCGTGTTTGCCGACGCCAAGGTCGGGATGATCAGTTCTCCCGGTGTGACCGTGCTGCCGTCGGCACCCACCGAGGACAGCATTGCACCGATCATCTTTTCCATTCCCCTGCAGCTGCTTGCCTATCATGTCGCCGTTCTCAAGGGCACGGACATCGACCAGCCGCGCAACCTCGCCAAGTCGGTGACAGTCGAATAAACTTCACCCGGATGAATAACGTCGGCCGCTGGCGCCGGCAGACGGACGTGAAGCCTGTGAACAAACCCAACGACATGGCCTTCAAGCATGATGACCCGGATATCACCGGCGTCCTGCTGGTCAACGTCGGTACCCCGGACGCACCGGATCGTGCGGCCGTGCGCCGCTACCTGAAGGAGTTCCTGTGGGACCCGCGGGTGGTCGAGATGGCGCGGCCACTCTGGTGGCTGGTACTGAACCTGGTCATCCTCAACACCCGCCCGCGGCGCTCGGCCCATGCCTATGCGAAAGTCTGGTCCGATGCGGGTTCGCCACTGCTGGTAATTTCACGGCGCCAGCACGCGGCGCTGCAAGCCGGGTTGCAGGAGCAGTTCGGGACGGGCGTCAAGGTGGCGCTGGCGATGCGCTACGGGAATCCGTCGATCGCTGCGGGACTGGAGGAACTGCGCCAGGCCGGTGCGCGGCGCCTGCTGGTGTTGCCATTGTATCCACAGTATTCCGCCACCACTACGGCATCGGTCTTTGACGCGGTAACGCAGGAGTTGCAAGGCTGGCGCTGGTTGCCCGAGATGCGCTTTATCAACCACTATCACGATTTCCCGGCCTATATTGCCGTGCTCGCGGACAGCGTGCGCAACTACTGGAGCGAACACGGCGAGCCCGAACGGCTGGTGATGTCGTTTCATGGCATCCCGGAGGACTATTTTCGTGCCGGTGACCCCTACCATTGCGAATGCCAGAAGACCGGGCGCCTGCTGGCGGCGGCACTGGATCTGCCGGCAGATCGCTGGCTGTTGACGTTCCAGTCACGGCTCGGACCGAAGCAGTGGCTGCAGCCCTATACCGACAAGACCCTCAAGGCGCTCGGCAAGGCGGGGGTCAACAACGTCCATGTTATCTGTCCCGGCTTCAGCGTGGACTGCCTGGAGACACTCGAGGAAATCCGTCTGCAGGATGGTGACATTTTTCTCGCCGCCGGCGGGAAGCACTTCGGTTACATCCCCTGCCTCAACGCGGACCCCGCGCATATCGCGGCGCTGCTGCAGCTGATCGGGCAGCATGCCGGTGGCTGGTTGCCGGACGCCGGGACCGGCGCGCAGCAGCTTGCGGAGCGCCGCCAGCGTGCCGTGGCCATGGGGGCGCAGGATTGACCTGATGAGGGTGGCTAAGCCGCTGAAAGAAAACAGGAATTTGACTTGTTGTCAAAACATGGTACACTAATTGGCTTTTCGGGTCGGCGATCACGCCCAGTCTGGTTGCAGGCGGGCGCGGGCGTCGGCAAAGGAGTAGAGGAGTAATTATGGATTCAATGTTTTACTGTATCCCCCAGCAAGCCTACCTGAGTATCGCGTCCTGCAAGAACCTGCGTGAACGGCCGGTCGGCAAGGCGCCTGCCGGTGCACCGCCGAAACTGATCGCCTGCGAGAAATGCACCATGCATCCGCTGGTTGATATGTCCAGGATTCCCACGGTCACGCTGGATGCCTATCTGAGTGGTTCCAAGCCGAAGACGGCCAACCTGAATTCACCCAAGTACAAGAAGCTGCTGGCGGAAGTCGCCTGACAGGGGTGCTCTGAACCAAACGCAGGACCTGCCCTGGCAGGTCCTTTTTTTTTGCCGGCAGTGCCGCCTGAAAACGGTGGGGCAGGCCTGTCAGGCCCGGCCCTTCCACGAGTCAAACCGGCGGCGCCGGTCCTTTAATGACCGCCGGTCCGGTTTTTTCGCGTCAAAGCGCAGACTGTCGCGGCGGTCTTCCTGGACGCGGCGGTGCTCTGAGCGCACTTCTTTCAGGCCCTTGTACTGGCACGAGCATACGGGCGCATCGCATCCCCTGAGTGGCAGTGCGGGTGCCTCCCCGAAGGTAAAATGCCGGCTGGCAAGTGATTTCGATGCGTTACAGCCGCCCTGTTGTATCACCACACCCCAGAAAAGCTCGTTGTCACACAGATTTTTCAGTTGCTGTTCCTTGGGTGACAGCTCGTCGAGGTCTTCATCTTCGGCCTCGTGCTCGTGTTCGGGCGGGTGCTGGTGCTGATGCTGGTGCTGATGGCGGAGCC